>NZ_JAVJZI010000068.1:0-22408 GCF_040223135.1 Coleofasciculus sp. G3-WIS-01 | reverse complement strand
CATACTGCTCACACAGTTGCTCAATCCTGTTTTTGAGACGAGCGGTAGGGATTTGAACAAATTCCTGGTTCGTCTTTTTCCCTAACTCAATTCCGTCTTTGCTGCGTCGATTCCAGCCGAAAACAACTGTTCCAATCCGATGTTGGAGGCAATAGTTGATAACAACACGAGCGGCTTTGTTAACCGCATCTCTTACTTGCCTATTACGCCTTTCTGTGAGAGAGGCTAATTCTTCATTCCAAAACCCTTGAGCTTTACCCAACTTAATGGTTGCAACCCGTTTGTTGTAGAGCTGGTTGAGACTCTTTAGTTTACGTCCATCAACAATAAAACTGGTTCCTACATTAGAAACGCAGGTCATCCAGTTGTTGAGTCCGGGGTCGATTCCTAGTACCCGTAAGGGGTCTACATCTGCTTTTATGGAAGGCAGGAGGTAGACGAACTCAGCGTAGAAGCAACCGTTGCGGGGGAGGACTCTCAGCTCCTTGATGTCTTTGAAGTTGAGATTAGATGGCTTATGGATAAAGAAATCCGCTATCTTAAACCATGTTTTAACCAACTTTCCTAGCGGTATCCTGATTTGACCATCTTTAATCTTCAAAGCTTGCTTAGGATAGCTGACAACAGAAAGACCGCCTTTCTTTAAATACTTAGGCAGTCTAGGGTTATCTGCTATCTTTCCTTTTCTAAACGCCTTTATTAAACCATCGAAGGACTTAAAGGATTCGCTAACTGTTCTTAGCGCTTGTTGAGCCGCTTGAGAATAGAGGGCTTGGAAGTGCTTGTTGTTTTTGTACTCCTTTTCTAAGTCATATTTACCGATAATTCGCCGACGCTTAAACCAGATTTGACGAGCATAATAGATGCCGCAGTTCATTAGGTTATTCGCTTCAGCGCAAATAAACTCTAGAACGGCGGCTAGCTCTTTATTTGGATCTAATAATACTTGTTGACAACCGTACAAGAATATCACCTCCAATTTTATGGTTATATTATATCACTTAAGAATGTTATTGCGGGATAAATCCCGCTGTCTTTACGACTTGCTCGGTTTCATCCCTCGGATAAATCACGAGGGAGCCTGCACCATCGCTTATGACGTAATTGGCACATCTCAACCGAGACGATTCAATGGCGCGATCGCACTTTACCCATGTCTAGGGTCAAACCTATACGCTACGAGGTTTTTCAGGATCTGTATTCTCAACAGGCACAAACCACTAACGGTAATTTAAATCGAAATCCAGCGATTTGGCAAAACCTGCTTGAAGCGCAAACTGATCAGCCCGTTTATGCTTATCTTATCGGTGAACAATCCCAACCGGAAGGCTACGTTATCTGTACCCAATCTCAAGAAGCCGATAACTTATGGCTCAATATTCAAGATTGGGTATTCCTTACCCCAGCCGCCGCACGGCGTTTTTGGACATTCTGCGCGGATCATCGTTCTCAGGTGAGGCAAGTACGATGGTACAGTTCTTTGATTGATAGTTTAATGTTACCCTTACCGGAACAAACGGCTCAAATTCGTGATCAAAAACGCTGGATGCTGCGTATTCTTGATGTTTCTAAAGCCTTGGAAAAACGAGGATATCCTTTGCCGATTGAAACTGAATTACATTTACAGGTTCAAGATGAATTATTTGCCGCAAATAATGGTAACTTTATCTTGAGTGTTTCCCAGGGACGAGGAAACGTCACGCCGGGAGGAACTGGTGAATTCCGCTTGCATGTAAGGGCGTTGGCTTCTCTATTTACCAGTTTATTGACTCCTGAACAACTGCGACGGATGGGTTATTTAGATAGTACATCGGCAGCGTTGTCAAGAGCAACTTGGCTATTTTCTGGTTCATTACCTTGGATGCCGGATTTCTTTTAATCGGGATTAGGGATTGGGGTTTGCATTGGTGTTAAGTTAAGCTAAAGCCTATACCTTCAATTTAGCAAAGGGCGGGTTTTGCTCTAAATGTTATCGGTGATATTCAAGTTGAGTGGCTAAACCCGCCCCTACAATTGGCAGACGCTTCTTGCATCACGTCTCTACATGACTTTTTACTTTTTTTACTTGATTCATGTCACTCCATCAAACTTCTGGTCGCTGGCGCTTGGGATTAGTGCTATGTTTAATTACTGTATTGATGTGGGGTATTCTACCTCTATCCCTAACCATAACCCTTCAGGTGTTGGATGTTTATACAATCACCTGGTTTCGTTTTCTTATGGCTTTTGGATTGCTGGCGCTTTATTTAGTTACAAGACAACAGTTTCCCTCATTGCAGCAACTGCGTTCAGCGTCTCTGGGACTATTAGCGATCGCGACTCTATTTTTAGGGATCAATTATCTGCTATTTTTGCAAGGGTTGGGGCAAACTTCTCCCACAAATGCTCAAGTGCTGATTCAGTTAGCACCCATGTTTTTGGGTTTGGGCGCTTTAGTGGTTTTCAAAGAACGCTATACTCTGCGTCAATGGATTGGTGTGGGTATTCTGGTGTTGGGATTTACCCTATTTTTTCATGATCGACTCCAGACGTTACTCACCTCACGCTCTACCTATCTATTCGGTAATATGATTATCCTCTTAGCGGCTGTGACTTGGGCGATTTACGCTTTAGCACAGAAGCAGCTTTTGCATAAATTACCCTCTACTACGATAATGCTGGTAATTTATGGCGTCTGCGCTTTATTGTTCACGCCGCTAACGACACCCCAATCCATCCTCAGTTTGAGTCCTTTACACCTGAGTTTACTGCTCTTTTGTGGGTTAAATACCCTAATTGCTTATGGTGCGTTTGCAGAAGCCTTGGAACATTGGCAAGCCTCGCGAGTGAGTGCGGTATTAGCACTGACGCCGTTGGTAACATTAAGTTCAGTTTGGATGGCTTCGCGCTTTGTCCCCAGATGGGTTGCACCGGAACAGTGGACAGGCTTAGGGCTTTTGGGGGCGATGTTAGTGGTTTCGGGTTCGATTGCGATCGCATTAGGGCGTCGATCACCTTGAATACAGATTCAACTCATACCCAACAGATACAGCACCAAGACTTTTAAACTGAAGTTCCCCCCATACAGATGTACTGCGCCCAGCGTCAAGCCTTATACCGTAATGGTTTGAGCGCTCAAGCCCCTCAAAAATCGTACCCATGTAGCACTTGCAAAAATAGCGCGATCGCTAATGATAGCAATAGACAAGAGATCGGTGAAAACCCTCGCTACATCAAGGTTGAGCGCGATTGTACATAAGTACGGCGCGTCAAAAATCGCGCAAAGCCGCACGGTGAGGCAGTTTTGATTTTTTGGCTGGGGGAACTTCAGTTTAAATAAGGGCGGGTTTTGTTGTTCATTTATCAGTGACAAGTAGTTTGAGTGGCTAAACCCGCCCCTACAATTGACTTTTACCTATTTGCTAACTAATTCACTCGTTGTATATTAGTTCGCTTAGGGTCAAGAATTTTTTGCCCCAAACTGGGAAACTTAACCGCAATACTAATTTTATTGCCCGAACCGAAAACATGAGTTACTTCTCCGATACCAAAGGTATCATGACTGAGTAAATCGCCTTTTTTCCACTCTTTAGATTTTACTGTTGAACCTGAGGATTTTGACGAATTTTCAGTTGAGGCTGAAGGAGTTTTCTGTTTCACCTGCACCAAGGTACTGCGAATTAAGTCTTCGGGTAACTCATCCAAAAATTGAGACCGAACTGCTGGTTCACGATACCCATAGAGACGGCGTTCACGGGCGTGGGAAAGAAATAACTGTTCTTGGGCGCGAGTAATTCCCACATAACAGAGGCGGCGTTCTTCCTCTAAGGCAATAGGATCATCGATAGTACGGCTATGGGGAAAAAGTCCTTGTTCTAAACCAACCAGAAACACAACCGGAAACTCTAATCCTTTAGCCGAGTGTAGCGTCATTAAAGATACCGCTTGTTGTCCGTCTTCCAGATTATCTAAATCAGACGCCAGAGACGCATTTGCCAGAAACCCTTCTAGGCTGGGATCTGCATTTTCTTCTTGGAATTGAACAACAGCATTATAGAGTTCATTGATATTTTCCAATCGGTTTTCAGCTTCGTCTGTGCCTTGGTTTTTCAGGTCATCAATATATCCCGATTCCTCCATAATAAACTTGATGATTTCTACAGCTTCTAAGTTTTCCGTATTGTCTTGGCACTGCTGAATCAATTGGGCAAACTTATTTACAGCTTTAGCAGAACGTCCAGCAATTGTATTTACCGAGGTTTCATCCTGGATAATTTCCCAGAGGGGAATGTTTAATTGTTGAGCTGCAACCACTAAATTATCAATCGTGGCTTTACCAATACCCCGGCGCGGTGTGTTTATAATTCGCAATAAACTGACGGTATCGCTGGGATTGGCAATCGTTCTTAGATACGCTAAGGCATCTTTAACCTCTTTGCGATCGTAGAACTTCAATCCCCCGATAATCACATAAGGAACTTGACCTCGCAGCGCATCTTCTAAGGGGCGAGATTGTGCATTTGTCCGATAAAGGATGGCAAAACTTCCCCAGTTCAGTTCTGGGTTTTGTTGATTCAGTTTCATAATTTGTTGAACAACAAAATGAGCCTCTTCCAACTCATCTTCGGCGTGATGGCAGTAAATTTCTTCCCCTAAACCGCGTGTGGGTCTGAGAATTTTGTCAATTCGCTGGGTATTCTGTTCAATTAAATAGTTAGCCGCTTGGAGAATATTTTCGCGCGAGCGATAGTTTTCCTCTAATTTAACCATAGTGCTGGTTGTTTCATCTGGCAACCCATCGCCAAAGTCTTGCTGAAATCCTAATAAGATGGTGAAATCTGCCATCCTAAAGGAATAAATTGAGTTATGGACTAGCAGACGATTAGCTATATAAGTATGAGCCACATCGACTTCTAAGTCATACACATCTCCCTCATACTCATCTTGCCAAACTTGCTCAATTTCCACCTCTGTTAAGGTATCATCCACCTCGACTAGCACTCTCATTCCGGGGTGGAGATGAGATAAAGGCATAAAATAATAACTCGTGCCATTGATTAATGCTTTGCGTTGGATTTCCAGTTGACCTGCATCGGCAATAGAATGCGCCATACTCACCGCTTCTTTGTATGAAACTCTCGCGGTTTCAACCCGATACTCTCGGCTATTTTTCCCTGAACGAATGCTAAAGCCAGCCGCTTCTAAGTTTGTCGCAATATCACTACGATTAGAACACCATTGGATACGATGATAGCTAGCAGATTTTTGTCGCTCTAACCGAGGTGTACCAAACATAACCAGATTTAATGTCTGTCGTCGCAAACCATTCTGAGGACGGTAGTGAGGATAATCTGGATGCAGCCAGAGATCTTGCATTAATCGGTGAGCATTGGTGATGGTATCAATTTCTTGGTATAGGCGAAAAATCCACTCATCATTCAGACGCATACGCCTACCTTTACCATGAAATACTAGCGTTGGCAACCCATATTTAGCTGCATAATAGGCTTCATAGTAAGCTGCTTCTTCATAAGACGTTGTGGTTTTCAGTACCCAAAGCTTATCCCCATTTTCTTGGGCAATACGAACTTTAAAGCCGAGTTCATCACATCGATAATCGTTGTGACGTAGACTTTTAGTGATGCCGATGCGGTAGCCGCGATCCGCTCTGTACATCAGATACACATAATAATGCCCTTCAATGGGTGTCATTCTGGCAAGAACAATATGATGAGGCGTTCCACTTAATACCTGTTCACCCGCCTGAATTGACCAGAGTGACCCACAAAAGTATCCTTTTTTGATATGGGTGATTTGATGGGGGTAAAGTTGTTTTTGTCCGGTTGGTGAGAGCACCTGGTCTCCCACGCTCAAGGTTTCAATGGGTTTCTCGCCGGCTGGGGTTAAAACCTTAGTTCCAGGAGGAAAACACTGATCGGCATCACCGACAACAAATACGGAGCGATCGCGCCAATCCCATTGATTTTTTTCAGTTTCGCCGTTTGTGGTTAATAGGTGTATCAGTTCGTACTGGATACGGTTGGTGTCTTGATATTCATCCACTAAAATATGGCGAAATTGATTATACCAATATCCGAGGACTGATTCGTTTTGTTGGAATAGTTTAACGGGGACTAAAATCAGATCATCAAAGTCCAGGGCATTGTTCGCCGCTAACTGGTTTTGATAATGGTGATAAACTTCGGCATAGACTCGCCCTTTATAACCCGACTGCTCTTTTTCAAAGTCTTGGGGCGATAAGCCTAAGTTTTTGGCGTTGCTAATCGCGTAGCGAATGGTACGGGGGTTAAATTTTTTATCGTCTAGATTTAATTGTTTGGTGACGATGGTTTTCACCAGAGTTTGGGCATCGGATTCGTCAAAGATAGAAAAATTACGCTTCCATTGGCGTCCTTTTTCATCTGTATATTTATTGATGTCATAGCGGAGAATCCGAGCAAACAAGCTGTGAAACGTACCAATCCACAGAGGTTTGATGTATTTTTTATAGACCTGCGATCGCAACTGGGTTTGTTCAAGTTCTGGGAGTAAGTCTAAACGCTGACCCCGCTTTTGAATAGCAAGTTGCTGGGCGAATAGGGTTTCAATCCGGGATTTCATCTCCCGTGCGGCTTTGTTGGTGAAGGTAACCGCTAAAATGTTTCCGGGATCGACCTTATGGGTAAGAATCAGATTCGCGATGCGGTAGGTTAGCGCCCTCGTCTTACCCGAACCCGCCCCCGCCACAACCAGCAAGGGACCGCAGAAATGTTCGACAGCGCGACGTTGAGAGGGATTGAGGTGCGTCAGAAAGTCAGTTGATTGAGTCATGGCTAGCTGAGGCAGGAGGGTAAGGATTTGGCTATTCTAGTACAGGGTATCGTATTTTGAGGCAATACTGTATCGGGAAGACGCCATCGGGCAATTATGATACTGTTGGCAATTTGTGTAGTTCTGTATGACCAGCAATACCCCAGCGACGAATACAACCCCTAGTCTCATTTCACCGGTAGTTACTCCAAAACCTGCCCAAGATACTCCTCCTGCAAAACTAGGAATTATGGTATCGGGGAGTGGTACAAACTTTGAAGCCATCGCCCAAGCGATCGCAGATGGGCAACTCCATGCCCAAATTCAAGTCATGATCTACAATAATCCCCGTATCAAAGCCATCGCCAGAGCCGAAAAATTCGGTATTCCCATGGTTCTCCATAATCACCGGGATTACAAAAAACGAGAAGCACTTGATGCTCAAATTGTCCAGACATTGAGACAGTATCAAGTTGAACTCGTCGTCATGGCGGGTTGGATGCGAATTGTTACCCCAGTCCTCATTGATGCATTTCCTAGTCGCATCCTCAACCTCCATCCTAGTCTCTTACCCAGTTTCAAAGGGATTCACGCCGAGGAGGAAGCCTTAGCCGCCGGGGTGAAAATTACTGGATGTACAGTTCACTTAGTCAGTCCAGAAGTGGATAGTGGACCTATTTTAATTCAAGCCGCCGTTCCCGTGCTTCCTGATGACACGCCAGAGACGCTACACGCCCGGATTCAAGTACAGGAACATCGCATTTTACCCCAAGCGATCGCCCAAGTTGCGGCGGGGATGGCTTTGGGAGTCTAGAGTAGGGGCACGACATGTCGTGCCCCTACTGATAGTCGATCAACTTCAATTTTAACTAACAGTTTGGCTGATACATCTGGACGGGGGGAACTTCAGCTATAGGGGGGATGGCATCAGGAAAGGGCGATTCGCAACGAAACGACTAATCCATGCGATCGCTCATCAATTTGGGGGTTTGCAGCTTTGTCCCCAGACTCGTACCCGCCGGATTAGGGTTGACAGGGGAGGTGCGCTTAAGCGGTACAACAATTCTCTCGCGGTACAGGTTTGCCCGTTTTTGGATGAGTTCTTTCTCATCAGGGTGTTCATAAACCACAGCACCTCTACTTTGCTCTGCCAAAATTTTGCAGGCAAAATAGTTTGCTATAAACCGATCCTGTTTAAACGTTGCTCCCGCTTGCCGGATATCCTTTTTCGCCGGATAATGTTCGGTTAATTCCTTCGGGCATTCTCGCAACCACTGCTCAACCCCTTGAGCATAAGCCCTAGCGACTTGCTCTTGACTAATTTGCCAGGTATCATCCTTGCGCCGTAGGCTAAATTTACCATAGTAACCCACGGCTTGTACTTCTTTGGTGCCCTTTGCGATCGCGGATACAATGTCACCCTGATTCAGAGGCGTTCCACCGGGATGGTTATGGGTGACGATTTGATCGGTATGAGACGCTTTCCCTTTTGATTTTTTCGGTTTCTTTTTCGATTTCTTGGGTGGAAACACAGGAATATTTGTTGCGTTATACCCAAAACGTTCCGTCTGTTTCAGTTGCGTCTGGATATCTGCGGTTTCCTTGGATGAAGCGGATGCCTTTTTGGGAGAACCAAAGGGGCGTATTTCCAAGAGATTAGTTACAGGTAACTTAGCTTGTCTGGTTTGGATACCGTTCCCGAAGGAGCGCGTCTGTAACGAGTTCGGTGCTGGGATAAACTCGTCTTCCCCAGACCGTTTTTTGCGGATTCGTCGTCGGATACCCATAGCCCCCTCCAAATTTAACTGGAGATATACTTGACATGACCTCATCGCTATCTATAAATCATGACAGCTTCGCACTTTTACTTCTTGCTTCCAAGAACCTTGTTAACCCCTGTGGCTTTACCTCTAATTTGTGACATTTCCCACGCTTGTCTGAATAGACGAGAACCATACCATCCTCGTACTTCATAATTACCTGGGGCATCTACAAAATAAATATGACCTCTTTGGTAACTGTTGAGTCCCCACTCCTCTACCTCAATCCGAATTGAAACCAGCTTGGGTAAGTTAGATTGATAGATTTGCAAACCTTGAGCTGTTAAAGCACTTTCCAGATTCTCTGCCAAACGTTCAGGTTTAGGAGCAGTTGTCGCCAATGTCCAAGCATTGTCACAACTTTCTATAGACCACTCGTTACCATCTTTGTATACATTCATTGACAGATAAAGCTGTCCTGACATCCTTCCGCCCTGAGAGATTAAATCAGTCCGAGCGCCAGTACTAGCAAATGCTTCAGTAAAGCGCTGTTGGAAAAAGGGTGCTCCCGGTATGGCAGCTTCAAAGTTATCAACTCCTTTTTTCAATTCTTGGAGGAACTCAGCCGCATCACCAGTAATGACACCATCCTGTGTAGCCGCCCCACCGCCTGGGCTGGTTGTTGCTGATTGCTGGTATTGATTGGCTAAGGGAATCCGTTGAGATTCCACTGCTTTGAGCATAGCTTTTTCGTGTGAACCGATACTATTTCGGATACTGACAATATAAGCACCGATTTTGGCCCCACCAGCAGCAGCATCTGATCGAGCTTTTTCAGCTATCCAGCCTTCTGCTAAACCTTTGAGTAGATTTGCAGCTATCCCCCACTGTCCTGGCAGTTTACCAATAGCCTGATCCAGAATAAATTTCCCTGTCGCTTTTAAGGCTGCATCTAAATATTTAGGCTCTGCTTCCTGCTCAGATTCAAACACCATCAGAGTTTGGAAATTAGCTAATCCTCGATCATAATTTTCCCAAAAGTTGTCAATGCCTTCTTTCAGGCGTTCTACTTGGCTATCTATTTCTTGGGTACTGGTACGACCCGCTCCAATTTGAGAAACTCTTCCAGTGATGACGTCAGTTTCTGACTCATCAAAAGTAATTTCTGTTGGATCGCGCTGAACAACAGAATCATCAATCGGAGAACTGCTGTCCCGTTTGCGGGCGATCAGACTTTCATTCCCTGCTTTAGACTGCCTATGCATCCTGTCTGCTGAAGGTTGAAGCGTGGGTTCCTCTTGTTCCTCTTTGTCGTCAATGTCAATCTGCCGCTTGAGTCCATCCGTCTGTTGCAGTACATGGGTAAATTCATGAGCCATCAACTCCTGCCCATCCTTACTCCCAGGATTATATTCCCCCTGACGGAAGAAAACATCTTGACCAGTAGTAAACGCACGAGCCCCCACTGAGCGATTTAGCTGGTCAGCTTTGGAATCGGTGTGTATTTTGACCCCACTGAAATCAGCCCCAAACGCTTGTTCCATCGGTTGCCGAACTTCATCTGCAATGGGTTGTCCGCTACCTCTGGCGCTTGCAATAGACTGTTCTAGTTCTGGAGTCGCCGCCATTCCACCCCCACTTGACTTGCGTTGCACTAAGGGCTTCATTTGAAGTTCCTCTTCCTCTTCTGGCATCTCCTGACGTTGAACAGTCTTACCTTGAACCGACGGCTGAGTCTGAGGCGAATTAATCTGATTAACGACTTGAGACGCTACCTGATCAGCTTCTTGCTCATACTTATCGTTCGGTTCTCCAATCGTCAGCTTTGCCTGAATCGGTGTAGCGCTACTCGGAGCAAGTGTGGGAATATTAGCGGCATTATAGCCAGAGCGCTTGACCTGTTCGAGTTGAGCTTGCAGATCTGGCATCTCTTGTTTTGGCGAAGATTCCTGCTTGGGAGTACCAAAGGGACGAGTTTGCAAGACATTGGTCGTTGGCAACTCGGCTCGTCTCGCCTGAATACCTTTACCAAAGGGGCGCGTCTGTAAAGGATTCCGAACTGGTAAAGAAGTCGCTTCCCAGGATGTTTTTTTGTTAAGACGCCGTTGGCTACCCATGACCAGTCTTCCCAACTCAACTTATTGGATACCTAATATTATCCTGCACAAGTCATTTCTGCAATTGGCGATTGGTTAAATTGTTACGGAACTTTAGCTAATCTGACTCCAAGACGAAGAAGGGCGGGTTTTGTTGAAAGGTTATCAGTAGATACTCAAATTAAACGGCTAAACCCGCCCCTACATATCAATTGACAATACGTGTCATGGCACGTCTCTACATGAGTTGTTACAATCCCTAAACCCATCCCCTGATTTCCACATCGGTTAAGGGTCGCTCTAGTTTCACATATTCACTCTTAGTGGCTTGTAAAATATGTTTCATCTGCACGGGTTCACCAGCATCTGCCGCGATAAATGCTGCATTCATGGCAATACTCCGGATATTACCCCCCGCAACATTCAGTTTTGCCAATTTCCGATAATCCAGTTTCTCAGTTGGTGTCTGTTTGGGAAATATGCGTTGCCAAATTTCTTTACGTTGCTCAGCGCTGGGGAAGGGAAATTGAACGATGAAGCGAATTCGGCGCATAAAGGCTTGGTCTAATGCACTTTTGATATTGGTCGTTAAAATTGCCAATCCTCGATAGGATTCCATGCGTTGCAATAGGTAACTGACTTCAATATTGGCATGGCGGTCATGAGAATCTTTGACCTCAGAACGCTTGCCAAATAAGGCGTCGGCTTCATCGAATAAAAGAATCGATCCGCCCCCTTCTGCGGCATCAAAAACCCGGCGTAAGTTCTTCTCAGTTTCCCCAATATATTTACTAATAACTGAACTGAGGTCAATCCGGTAAACATCCAATCGTAACGCTTTGCCGATAACCTCTGCTGCCATGGTTTTTCCCGTTCCACTAGCACCCGCAAATAGAGCGCTAATTCCCAGCCCACGGCGGCTTTTTCCGGCAAATCCCCAAGTTTCATACACCTTCATCCGGTGGCGTACATGGGTGACAATTTCTTGCAAGACAGTGCGTTCAATATCCGGCAAAATTAAATCGTCCCAAGTGGCGGCTGTATCAATTCGTTGGGCTAATTCTTCCATGCGGGGACGGGCTTGAATACAGCATACGTCCCACATTTTAGTGGTAATGGGTGGGATTAAAGATGAGTTATCAATGTCTTCGTTTATGAGTTGCTCGTCTTCTTCCTGTGTCTCGATATTCATTCCTTTGAGGGTTAAGCAAGCCGTATGAATATCGGGAGCGCTGAGGTTAAATGTAGACACTAATAGGTTGATTGAAGGCTGAAGTTTGGAGGCTTTATCGGCTAAAGCGTTTTGCCAAATTAAACGCTGCTCATCACTGGTAGGATGATGGACATCTATAGTAATGATCGGACGCTGGCGTTGGCGGCGGCGATCGCGACTCGTGACAAGTAAGGGTGTGTTCAGGCTTTCGATGAAACGGGCGATCGCGCTTTCTCTGGCTGGATCATTGGTTTCGAGATGATCGCAGTTGAGCAACAGAACCGTGCTGCTTAATGCCCATTCCCGTTCATAGAGAATCTTAACGATATTCAGTTGACTGGTATCCGTGGGTAAAGATTCAGCAGAAAGGGCATGGAGATTAATCCCTAGATGATCGCATACCGCTCGCGCGATCGCACGTTTACTGGTGACATCCTCCCCACATAGCTGCACCACCGGGAATGTCCCCTCGCCCACCTGTAACCAAGTTGTGGCAATTTGTTGGACACTTTGCTGATGAGAGGATACCAAAATACCCGGTAAAGGCATCGGTTCCTCCATAATCGCCAAGCGCTCATCAATATATTGAACGCCGCGCAGGTAATGCAAAATCCGCTCATCAATCCTTAGTGAACTATTGGTTAACGTCACCCCTTCACCCACGTCAATCAACCGCCAGCGACGCAACGGTGCATCTGGCGTCAGCGCCCCCCAATGTCCGTCGGGCAATATGTCCAACGCTAGAGCAAATGTGGGATACTTTAATTGCTCATTACTCTGAGCTATGCCGCAGAGTAACCCCCAAGAGGCGTCAAATTCCATCCCAGCACATAACAGCAGCAAATCTCGCTCAAATGAGGATAGCCCAAACATTTGGCAAAGCTGATTTAACAACGGAGGCGGTGAAATAGACGTGTCGGGTTGATTGTACAAACCATTCCCATTCGGATGGAAGCCATTGGTTAAAGTGAGAGAGATACCGGTGGTGACTTGATCACTCTTGCGTTCCAACGCTTGGCGCACTCGCGCAATCTCTCCCATCAAATACTGCTGATTAGCTTCCAACCAGCTTTCGGTTACATTGAGCCGGGATACAGACATTGGCATCTTTAAGGGCAGCAATATTCACCATGATATAGTGTATTCCCTGTTCCCTAACGAATGACCCCTGACCAATGACCAATAATGCGTATTCTTTTGGTTGATGATGAAGTTGAACTCACTGATCCCTTAAGCCGAGTCCTTAAACGGGAGGGATACGAGGTTGATGTGGCTTACGAGGGACAGTCCGGATGCCAGTTAGCGATACAAAGCGACTATGACTTACTTATTTTAGATTGGATGTTACCCCATCAGTCTGGATTAGAGCTTTGCCAACAGTTGCGATCGCACGGGAAAACAACGCCTGTTCTCTTCCTTACGGCTAAAGATACCCTGGATGATCGGGTGATGGGATTGGATGCTGGGGCTGATGATTATTTAGTTAAACCCTTTGAACTACGAGAATTACTGGCTCGGGTTCGCGCTCTGTTGCGGAGGAAGGCGGCGATGGAAACAAATGCACCTATTCGGTTGCGCGTCGCTTCTTTAGAGCTGGATGTGGAAAATCAGCTCGCCTATCGTAATGGACGATTAATTGAACTCTCGGAAAAAGAAACCCAACTTCTGGACTATTTTATGCGTCATTCGGGTCAGCTATTAACTCATGGGGAAATCTATCAGCAGTTGTGGCAGGATGAGGAACAACCGAGTAGTAATGTCTTAGCCGCTTTAGTGCGCTTGTTACGCCGCAAAATAGAGGGTTCAGGTGAAGCCCCATTGATTCACACGGTATACGGGAAGGGATATCGGTTTGGCGAGGGGAGTTAAGTTGAATGGTACTGACTGGTATGTTGGTGGGCAATGCCCACCCTACGCTATATCAAGAGTGTAGGCGAGCCAAAAATGTACGCTTTTGAGTGCCATTAGAGTTAAGTTCAACCGCAAGAAACTACTTACAGATCAACTCTCCTAATGCTTTTTTTCCCAACAGTCCCTATTGGGTTGATTCTGGGATATTCAGCTAGCATCCGTCTAGCTAATTGAGAATAATTATAGACAATGCTCAAGTTCTTCCTGGTTGGCTGGCATGGAAATGCTGCCCGACTTAAAAAATGTTGACAATTTTTGTTGCTTTAACATAACTATGGGTTTGGCGCTAGGATTTGGATCTTACTTTATCAACACTTCACATAAATTCTCTCAACAGAGAATTATACTGTTAGATAAGGGTATATACGGGGTGTAACTATGAATAGCATCTACTCAAAAACTTCTCTCAGAGCAGCTGGAGTTGCTTTAGGCGTTGGTTTAGCCACTGCGGGTATGTCTCTCGTTTCGGGTGTTGCCAGTGCCGCTACAGTCACGAGACTACCCGACTTTACCGATGACCAGTTCGATGGGTTAATTGATAGTGGGGAATTTACGGAAGTCTTCGTTGCTGAGGGGCGAATTGGTAATAACAGCACAAACCCAGCTGAACGTGAGTTGGGGATTAATGATAAAGTTGGGACTCCTGTGCAATCCACTCAGTTTGTCTGGGGGAATGGTACAGTCTATGATTTCACACTGGAGTACACTGGCTCAATGGTCAACTATAATGTTGGCGGAACACTACTAAGCAGCACAGCGTTTACTGAACCAATTGATACGATATATATCCGTACCAAAGAAACAGCCAACAGCAATTTACGGCTTAATATTGATAGTTTGAATACCTTTTCTGCTCCAAGTGATAACGATAGTGACGATGTAGACTATGTGTTGGTTGAAGATATCTCAGCACCGTTTACACTGACGGGTACAGTCAGCTTCGATTGGACAGGAGATCGACCGAATCGCTCTAACTTAGCGTATCAAATTAAAGTAGGCA
This sequence comes from Coleofasciculus sp. G3-WIS-01, assembly GCF_040223135.1. Lineage (NCBI taxonomy): Bacteria > Bacillati > Cyanobacteriota > Cyanophyceae > Coleofasciculales > Coleofasciculaceae > Coleofasciculus > Coleofasciculus sp. G3-WIS-01. The sequence goes on along the minus strand of NZ_JAVJZI010000068.1, from coordinate 7,639 downwards.
CAAGCGAACCTGTTCCTGAACCCTTGACTATCCTCGGTTCAGGTCTAGCTCTTGGATTTGGTGCTTTGTTGAAGAAAGAGTCTTCCAAAAAGCAAAATAAGGTACAATAACAAGGAAACTATTTTTTATAGTCGCTGAATAGGGGGATTTTGCAGCGAGGACTCATTCAAAAATGATGGATAAACTGCCCATTCGGGCTGGTATCGTCGGGACTGGATATGCCGCTAACCAACGGGCGCAAACACTACAGGCGGATGCGCGATCGCGGCTAGTGGTTGTCAGTGGACATACTCCGGAAACAGTGCAAGACTTTGTACAACGACACCAAACCAGCGCCGTCGAATCTTGGCAACAGGTGCTGGCACATCCAGAGGTGGATTTAGTCTTTGTTTGTACGATTAATCGCGATCATGGGGCGATTGTCAGGGCGGCTTTAACCGCAGGTAAGCATGTTGTCGTCGAATATCCCATTTCCCTTGATCCAACAGAAGCCCAATCCCTAATTGCCCTCGCTCAAACTCAAGGCAAACTTCTACATGTGGAACATATTGAGCTATTGGGCGGCTTACATCAAGCCTTACAGCAATCGCTACCAGAGATTGGCACTCCCTTTTATGCCCGATATGTCACAATTGTGCCGAAACAGCCAGCACCGCAGCGTTGGACATACCATCGGGATTTATTTGGCTTTCCCTTTAAAGCCGCATTACCCCATATCCATCGATTTACTAATTTATTTGGCAACGTCGCAACAGTTAGCTGTAATGCTCAATTTTGGCAGAATTGTGACTATTATCGTGCTTGTCTATGTACGGCTCAATTACAGTTTGTCAAAGGTTTAATTGTCCAGGTTACCTATGGTAAAGGAGAAGTATTCTGGCAGAGATTACGAACCTTTGAAGTCCACGGCGATCAAGGTACGCTGGTGTTTGAGGGCGATCAAGGCAAATTAATTCGAGCAGAGGAAGAACAACCTATCCCTGTAGCAGGGCGTCGCGGTTTATTTGTTAAAGATACGGAAATGGTATTGGATCATCTGGTGGATGGAAAGCCTCTGTATGTGTCAAGTGCAGCCAGTTTATATGCGCTTCAGGTGGGAGACGCCGCCTGTCAATCTGCTGAAACCAATCAAACCATTGTTTTGAAGTAGGTACATTTTCAGAAAAACCTATAACCATTAATCTAGTTCAACTTGTACTTCCACGCGATCAATACCACTGCTTAAATTCTCGTGTCTGCGGAAATTGATCGGACTGATAGGTGGAGATAAGGGTTTGTTAATTGAGATTTCCACGTCTTCCATTACTTGCCAGTCACCACCTACTTGGTTGTTAAACTCAATCTGGTTACCACCCGTTCCTCTCCATGCTATCGCTGGATCATTTAAAAAGAACTGGTCAAAATCATCCCTGAGAGTTCTCTGTTCAATGCCCGTTAGGGATTCACCGGATAGGGTAACGTCTTCGGCGTTGGTAGTGACTGGTGATTGAGCCGATACAGGATTTGCCAAGCCAAAAATAGCGGTTAAAATTCCTATAGCTGTAAGATATTTATATCGCATTTGTGTTCTCTCCCATGAGAGTTTGTTACATTTTTATTATTTTTAACTTGAGTCAGGTTTACCTCTATCAGAGGAAACGATAATTGATAAAGAGGTATCCCCAAGAAGATAGATTTTTCTTTCTTTAGTTGTGGTTCAATCACCCCTCCCTGTCTTCAAGAAAGAAGCGATCGCGCCGTCTACCACGTCCCATTTGTGTCAACTTAAGCTGGGGAAGCCATGTAGAGACGTTGCCATAGCACTATGGCAAGATCCCGATGTAGGGGCGGGTTTTATCGATAACCTGACTAAACCCGCCTTTCTAGGTGCACAGGGAGCAAACATAAGACATAAGACGAATGACGAATGCTAACTGGGGTAACCTCAGCCGACGCACTAGCCGGAATTTGAAAATAGGTTGGTGTATAACTTGAATGGACGAGAGGATGAGTCAACCGTGAATCTATCGGTACAAGTCGTTCCCAGAATCTTTGGATATCAAGGGGAAATGAGGTATGAGTTTACTCAGGCAGATGAGTTAGTCGGGGTAGCATCTGTCTGTGTGGATGAAACCTCGTATTTTATTAATTTCTTGAATGTTATGCCTGGTAATCGCGGCAAAGGGTACGGTTCTAAAATCTTGGAAATGCTTTGCCAGATGTTGGATGATAAACCGATTACTCTAGAATTGGACAAGGGTAGTCCTTTTGGTATGGAAAATTTACGAACCTGGTACAGTAGACATGGTTTTGTGTCAACAAATGAGGATTGGATGATACGCCATCCGTCTGGTAGCCACATACATCAAGCCTGAAATGGGTTGTACAAAAGAAGGCAGAAGGCTCCAAGGCAGAGGGCAGAAGATTTTAAGGTGGATGATATCGGCTTATTGCTAACGGTATTGGATCAGGTATTTGTACATCACACTGTAATGACAGCATAACAATAGGACTTACGCAAAGCCTCTATTTTTAGTGGCGTGACCCAGCTAAAATGATGGATTAGATTTGCAGATTTTATGGGCGCACGCCATGCGCCCCTACAGTTTCTGGATAGAATTCTAATACACCAAATTAGGTGTGTCACGCCCAAAAAGAGAGCGAATGAGTTATTGTTTAAGGAAACCCAGATTCGTCATATCTTGGCACAACTGCTGCCTGTCTTGCAGTATATTCATTCTCATCAGGTGATTCACCGCGATATTAATCCAGCTAATATTATTCGTTCTCCAGATACAGGAATAGAGACAGAGGCAGAGAAACTGGTTCTCGTCGATTTTAGTGCCGCAAAATTGACTACAAAAACAGCATTAGCCCGAACCGGAACGGTTATTGGTTCTGCTGCTTACGCCGCCCCGGAACAACTGATGGGCAAAGCGGTGACGAGTAGTGATTTGTATAGTTTAGGGGTGACTTGTATTCATTTACTGACCAATGTTCATCCCTTTGACTTATTCAACAGTTTAGAAGGAATGTGGGTGTGGCAAGATTACCTGATCGAACCCATTAGCGATCAGCTTAAGCAAACCTTGACTAAAATGCTAGAGGGGGCGGTGAAGCGGCGTTATCAATCAGCAGCCCAGATTCTCCAGGATTTGAATTTAAGCCAAGAATTAGCCCCATTATTTTCAGTCCCTTCCCCTGTTTCATCGATGACGCCAAACACGCTAACACCGACGTGGCAATGTGTACGGACATTGCGGGGTCATTCGAGTTCGATTCATGCGATCGCCTTTCATCCGGATGGACAGATGGTGGCTAGTGGTGGTGCAGATCGTAGCGTTAAACTGTGGCATTTGGATAGTGGTGTATCCCATTGTACCCTTTCTGGGCATTCTAACTTAATTGATGCCGTTGTTTTTAGTCCAGATGGACAGTTTTTAGTCAGTGGTAGTTGGGATCACACGCTTAAAGTTTGGCAATTAAGTACCCAAACCTTAAAGCATACCCTGAAGCAACATTCAGGTTGGATTAAGTCAGTTGCTATTAGTTTAGATGGAAAGATTCTCGCCAGTGGGAGTGCTGATCAGCGGATTAAGGTTTGGAATTTCAAGACGCAGGATGTACAAAACACTCTTGATGGCCATTCCAGCATGATTCAAACGGTTGCAATCAGTCCAGATGGACAAACCTTGGCAAGTGGTAGTGTAGATCGCACGATTAAACTTTGGAATTTAGCCACAGGTGAGATTCAGTTAACCCTACATGGACATACCGATGCCGTCAATTCACTCTTTTTTAGTCCTAGTGGTCAACTTTTAATCAGTGGTAGTTCAGATGGGACGATTCAAGTCTGGAACTTGAGGACAGGCAATATTTTATTAACACTGATTGGACATACAGATGTGGTTCATTCTGTGGCAATGAGCGCCAAAGGTAGTCTATTAATCAGTGGTAGTGCTGATGGAACCGTTAAAATTTGGCATCCGGGTAGTGGAAAACTTCTCCAGACGTTATCTGATCATTCAGCAGGTGTAATGTCTGTGGCAATTAGTCCAGATAGTTCAACCTTGGTGAGTGCGGCTCAAGATAAAACGATTAAAGTTTGGCAATTTATTTAATATTCTGTCCGGTTGAATACTTACACTTTGGTAGTGTCTAAGACTCCAGGATTCCAAGGGGAGGAGCTGTTGTTACAAGGTATAGCGAACTGTTGTTCCAGACGTTCCGGCTGAACGTCTCTACCAAATGATGTGTCCTAACTGCTATGTCAGGTTAACGCTTGTTCGCTGGAATCAGAATACATCATCCCAGCAGATGCACCCTATCCTAACTATGCTCAACAATATTTGGGCAGTTTGTCAGCATCCTCAAATGGGTGTGTTGGAAGCGTGGTGTGTACTTTGGTGAAGTGAACAAGGATTACACCTCCCAAGTCTGCCCTCAATGCGATGCCCATACAGGTAAGAAAAACAAGCGTGATAGGGTTCACTCTTGCTCTGAGTGCGGGTACACCACGCATCGCGATGTAGCGGCTGCACAGATTGTTAGAAATAGAGGATTGTCTGGGGTGGGACGCATCCTAGACGAAGAAAATGCTTGTGGAGACGGTCTGACGGGGACTGGCAACAGTCTAGTTAAGAGTCCGAGAAGCAGGAACAAGGGTGGAGAGGCGCGACTTCAGTCCGCCTCGTAACATCCTTTAAGAATCCCCTTGACTTTTATTCAGGGGAGTCGTCAAATTAATTGTAATTCCATCTTGCCCGATAAGCTCGATTATCGAGATGGGTAAAATTCCTCCCATACCCCAATCCAGCGGGCCACCAGGGATCGAGTTGTCGCTGCACTTCTGTCGGTGTCAGTCCACTGACCAAAAAATCAACACCATGTCCCTCTAAGTGGGTTGAACGCCTAGCACCACCAACAGCACGATTCACAAGCGGGGGTCGATACCAACTAGTAATAGTAATGGAGCGATTTCCCAAGCGTGATCTCACCTCTTCCATCTGTCGCGCCATAGCGATGATGTTATTTACAATGAGTTCATTAACCGGAATACGAGTCCCGTTTTTTGTCGCTTCACCCCAGGTAAAGTTGCCATTGGGGATGATAGAGTCATCCGTTCCAACTTGTCCGCGTCCTGGTATGCGGAACAAAATCCCCCGGTTAACGGGTTCGGGTTCGTCCATTGGCGGAGAGTAGGTGGCAATTTTAAGCACATCAATGTGCCCTTCGTACACATACCAGTCCAGGCGATTGGAATCATTCTCAAGGGGATTAATTAACGTCACCAGTAGATGGATACCTCTTTGCTGGAAGTTTTTGACGGCGAGTTCTCGTCTGGCAACCGGGAATTTTTCGGAGTCGGGTAGGTCTTTGGCTTGTAAGGGTTTAGTCTTGAAAATGGTATCTTGCCTGACGACTAAGGTGGAGGTGTTGAGAACCTCGACGTGTCCTTTAAACACATACCATTCCGTGCGATCGCCCAAGGGATTGGCTAAGGTGACTTTAAGATGACCCTTCTGTTCCTGGTAACTTTTGAGTCCGAATTCTCCCTTAGGTACAGGGTGCTTCTCGGAGTCGGCGAGTTCTGAAGACTGAATCGGCTGGGTTTTGAATACTGTGTCGGTGGTTACAACTAAGGTTGCCATTTGTTTCTCTGGACGTAGCGAAATGGTAAAAGGAATGTCACAGACTTAAGCTAGGTTTGTCGTTGCGCGGTCTTCGCCATAAACACTGGCATCGCTGACTACAGACTTCTAAGTCCGCGACATTCACCTAGATTAGCACTACTATTTTGCTTTTTGGTGCGGTTTATGGTTATTGGACTTTGGACAAAAGAGACAAATTTGCGTAATATTTACGCAAATAGAAAAGAGACAATAGCTCCTCTATCTCAGCCCGAAGAAAAGCTCATAAATACCGACGGAGTGCGGGTTACAGAGTAAAACTTAGTAGACTTTACTCTTTTTATTTTTACAAAATGGCTGTTTGCGTGATAACTTGATGGCGACTTCTCGGCTCAATATGTTCACCTTTAAGTCGTCCAGGTGAATAACCTCGACGTTTGGGGGATTGAGCAGGAGTACCCAACTGGTATTATAAACTACAAGCTGCTGAACCAATTTTTCCTAGGGGTAATGATAATAACAAAAAAAAATATATTTTTTTGTCCAAAGTCCAATTAACTCGCTCTCTACCATGAATGGTGGCAAGGCTTACCGTCGAGTCGTGTTCACAAAATCGAAACAAATCCTTATCACAATCCATACTGCTTGGCATAAAGCCTTTAACAGGCTTGCCTTTTTGCTTAGCTGCCTTTCGGTTAGCCGCTACTCTTGCACAAGCTCTGACCGCCATATTCGCTACCAAATTGAATTGGCTTTTAATGGTTTGATAGGTCAAAGATTGGATGGCTATCTTGTTGGTCAGCTTTGGTGCTGTATGTTCGTTCACGTAGTTGCAAGCGATGCTATTGATGACGGCGGTTTAGGAGCTAGATCGTTATACTCAGTCAATTACAGGATAAGCGATGGTGCAGGCTCCCTCGCGATTTATCCGAGGGATGACACTGAGCGGGGTGAGTGTCAAGTCACCGTTTGTTAGGGGATTGTTAAAGACTTTGTTAAGATAAAACTTAACAGAATAGAGGACTTAGGAGAGTATCACCAGTTATGACCCAAACGCAATCCCAAAAACCCATCGTCGTTTCCCCCTCCATTTTATCAGCCGATTTTAGCCGACTGGGGGAACAAGTACAGGCAGTGGATGCTGCTGGTGCTGACTGGATTCACGTTGATGTGATGGACGGTCGGTTTGTCCCCAATATCACCATCGGTCCTCTGATTGTTAAAGCGCTTCGCCCAGTTACCAAAAAGCCTCTGGATGTCCACTTGATGATTGTGGAACCGGAAAAGTATGTCGAGGACTTTGCTAAAGCTGGGGCTGATATTATTTCGGTTCATGCGGAACATAACGCTTCCCCCCATTTGCACCGCACCCTGACTCAGATTAAAGAATTGGGTAAGCAAGCGGGTGTGGTTCTCAATCCCTCCACCCCGTTAGAGTTGATTGACTATGTGTTAGATGTCTGCGACTTGGTGTTGATTATGAGTGTCAACCCTGGTTTTGGCGGTCAAAGCTTCATTCCGGGTGTACTTCCCAAAATTCGTAAGTTGCGTCAGATCTGCGATGAACGCGGACTCGATCCCTGGATTGAAGTTGATGGCGGACTTAAAGCTGACAATACCTGGCAAGTTTTGGAAGCCGGTGCTAACGCGATCGTTTCTGGTTCTGGTGTGTTTGGACAGGATGATTATGCCAAGGCGATTACCGGAATTCGCAATAGCAAGTGTCCCGAACCGGAATTAGCCACGGTTTAACAAGAACGGGCGGGTTTTACAGATAATGTAACGAAACCCGCCCTGCTCAGCTCTATAGTATTAGATGCTTGTTCCGATCAGCCATGGAAGCAATAACCTTGCATGTTCCCACCACGTAATCCATTGGGCGTGTCTAAATTGACATCCTCCCCCGGCTAAAGAGCGCGGGGGATTCCTCACCACGCCACCTTTAGCCGGGGTGGTCGCTGATTGGGGTTGACGCTTCGCTGAAGGTTGCCTCCAAATGAGGTCTTACACCCTCTCCACGTCCGTTTATA
>NZ_JAVJZI010000064.1:0-31208 GCF_040223135.1 Coleofasciculus sp. G3-WIS-01 | reverse complement strand
ATGGCTTATGAATAAAGAAATCCGCTATCTTGAACCATGTCTTGACTAGCGTTCCTAGCGGTATTCTAATTTGACCATCTTTAATCTTCAAAGCTTGTTTAGGATAACTGACAACAGAAAGACCGCCTTTCTTTAAATACTTAGGTAGTCTAGGATTGTCCGCTATCTTTCCTTTTCTGAACGCCTTCATCAACCCATCAAATGACTTGAAAGATTCGCTAACCGTTCTTAGCGCTTGTTGAGCTGCCTGAGAATAGAGGGCTTGGAAATGTTTGTTATTTTTATACTCCTTTTCTAAGTCATATTTACCGATAGTCCGCCGACACTTAAACCAGACTTGACGAGCATAATAAATACCACAGTTCATTAAGTTATTCGCTTCGGTGCAAATAAACTCTAGAACTGCAGTTAGCTCTTGATCTGGATTTAATAGTAATTGCTGACAACCGTACAATAACATCACCTCCAATTTTATGGTTATATTATATTACTTAAGGGGATTATTGCGGGATAAATCCCGCTGTCTTTACGACTTGCTCGGTTTCATCCCCCGACGCTCAGTACGGGGGAGCCTGCACCATCGCTCATGCTGTAATAAGAGTCAGATTACCAGCTATCGACACCCTATTATCGGTTTAAATGTCCAATTCTCAAGTTTTTGAACAATCCATCCCCATTAAAGCCAGCGCCACCACTGTTGAGCGCTGCATCACGGATCTGACGCTGATGCACCGTTGGCTCAATCCAGCCCTGCGCTGCTATCCGGTGGGTGAGTGGAGTACAGATATTGGTAGTCGCAGTCGCTTTGTGATTCAAATTCCTTTAGTACAGCCTACCTTAAACAGCGTCGTTGTGGAACGCGAACCTGGTTTAGTCGTTTGGCAATTCCAAGGATTTTTCCGAGGGCGCGATCGCTGGGAATGTCAACCCACGATTCTAGGTACGAGGCTGCTGAATCGTTTTGAGTTTGAAATTCCCAATCCTCTCGTCAGTTGGGGCTTTAATACCTTTGCCACAACCTGGACACAGCAGGATATGAAAGCCCAGCTACGACGCCTGAAACGAGTGGCTGAGGAGATTTATCAAGGGATGGCTTAATAATTTCAGCGAGTATATTAGATTCAGCGTTAACTAAACCGCGATTTGCCGCTTAATGCATCTTACCCGCTATGACGATTCTTCTCACCCTCGGTGTTATCGTACTGACTCTGATTTTATTCATCAGCGAATGGTTGCCCGTTGATATTACCGCACTCAGCATCATGGTGCTGCTGATTGTACTGGGATTAGTCAGCCCTGAGGAAGGAATATCCGGGTTTAGTAGTTCAGCCACTATTACCGTGATGGCAATGTTTATCCTCAGTGCGGGAATTGCCCGCACTGGCGCTATTCAAGTCATCAGTGAACTCCTCTTGAAGTGGGGAGGTAAAACGTCCTCCCAGCAGATTTTAGCGTTGGGGGCAATTGCCGGTCCGATTAGTGGTGTAATCAATAATACGGCTGTCCTGGCTGTCTTTCTGCCGATTGTGGAAGATTTGTGTCGCCAACAGCGGATTTCTCCCTCCAAGCTGCTTATTCCCCTGTCTTACTCTACGATTTTAGGGGGAATGATTACTGTAATTGGCACTTCGACAAACATTTTGGCAAGTGGTTTGTCGGATAAATTAGGGTACGGCACATTCAGTTTATTTGAATTCACCAAACTAGGACTGCTCACCTTCACGATTGGCTTGACTTACTTAGTGTTAATTGCTCCCCGATTATTACCCAATCGCAAAATCTCCAGTAGTGATACTCAAGAGTATGGACTTCAGGACTATGTGAGTGAAATTGTGATTCCCCCAGGTTCCAGCTTGGTCGGAAAAACCCTACGTTCGACTCAAATTCAGCGCAAATTTGATATGGACGTGCTGGAGATCATCCGTAACGATACCCGTTTCGCCCAACCTCTTGCAGACAAAGTGTTGCAGGCTGGGGATATTTTAATTGTGCGGGGAAGGCGAGAATGTTTGCTGAATATTAAAGATGAACGGGGAATCGATATTTTTCCAGATGTAGAATTTAGTAAAGAATCTATAGAAGAAAATCTGACATCCGGGGAAGATACGATTGCCGAAGTCTTAATTTTGTCGAACTCTGATTTGCTCGGATCGACCCTCAAAGAATTTCGCTTTCGGCAACGCTATAACCTGACTGTATTAGCCATTCGTCGTGGACAAGAATTCGTCCGGGAACGTTTGGGTAGAGTTCCGTTACGGTTTGGTGATTTACTGTTGGTGCAAGGACCTAAGCAAAGCTTTGTCGGATTACAAACCAGTCGAGATTTGTTGGTCTTTGAGCAACGAGACATGGAAACGTTTCGGCGAGAAAAAGCCGGAATTGCTGTGGCAATTGGTGTGGGAGTTGTACTGGTTGCTGCGTTTAACCTATTGCCGATTTTGGTCAGTGCCTTAGCAGGAGTTGTTTTAATGGTACTCACGGGCTGTCTGAAGCCAGGGGAACTGTATGGTGCGGTGCGCTGGGATATTATCTTTCTCTTAGCCGGATTAATTCCTTTGGGAATTGCTATGGAAAATTCGGGAACGACTAAATGGTTAGCTGATAATCTTGTCACCCTTGGTAGTAGTTTCTCTCCCTATTGGATGCTGACGTTTTTCTTTCTGATTACAGCGTTGTTGACCGAAATTTTATCTAATAACGCTTCGGTGGTTTTACTCTTACCCGTTGCGGTGCAAGTGGCTCAGACTTTGGAACTCAATCCTTTTGCCTTTATGTTTGCTGTCACCTTTGCGGCGTCGAATAGCTTTATGACACCGATTGGTTATCAAACCAATACCATGGTCTACAGTGCAGGAGGTTATAGGTTCCTAGACTTTTTCCGCGTGGGCGCTCCCCTGAGTCTGTTGATGACCGTTGTTATTCCCCCCTTGATTATTCTGCTTTATGGTTTATGAGTCATTTGTCATTGGTGGGGGAGTTAACCCGAATTTGGGATTACGAAATCTACCCGAACCAAGTACGATAAGTCTTTGACCCATCAACAATCAACGAAAACATGACCAAAGTACGGATCGGACTGCTGTTTGGGGGGCGTTCAGGAGAACACGAGGTTTCGATTTGTTCAGCACAAGCGATCGCGAAAGCATTAAGTACGCCGCCGAATACGGATAAGTACGAGGTTTTACCCGTTTATATTCAAAAAGATGGCATCTGGCAACCCCCAGACATCGCCGAGCAGGTTTTGGCTTCGGGAACGCCTCTAGAAGCCAATGGAGACGGAAACCTCTGGCAATTTCCGCCTCAGGTAGCTGAGGTGGATGTTTGGTTTCCTATCTTGCACGGACCCAATGGAGAAGATGGCACGATTCAAGGCTTGTTAACGTTAATGCAGGTTCCCTGTGTGGGTTCGGGTGTATTAGGTTCGGCAATGGCAATGGATAAGATTGCCATGAAAAGGGCATTTGACCAAGTGGGGCTCGCCCAAGTGAAGTATAAGGGATTGAGTCGCGCTCAGGTGTGGTCAAATCCCTGCGTTTTCCCGAAACTGTGTGATCAGATTGAGGAAACCCTGGGGTATCCCTGTTTTGTTAAACCTGCTAATTTAGGATCATCGGTGGGTATTGCCAAAGTGCGATCGCGAAGTGAATTGGAAGCAGCTTTAGATAGTGCAGCCAGTTATGATCGCCGGATTATTGTGGAAGCGGGAGTCGTGGCGCGGGAAGTAGAATGTGCGGTTTTAGGCAATGATCATCCTAAAGCATCTGTGGTAGGTGAAATTAGTTATACCAGCGATTTCTACGACTATGAAACCAAATATACAGAAGGTCGTGCCACGTTATCCATTCCCGCACCCTTACCTGATGGTGTGAGTCGTCAGATTCAGGAGATGGCACTCCAAGCATTTGCGGCGGTAGATGCAGCGGGTTTGTCACGGGTGGATTTCTTTTATGTGGAGGCGACTGGAGAAGTTTTAATTAATGAAATTAATACTTTACCGGGTTTCACCGCCACCAGTATGTATCCTCAACTTTGGGAAGCTAGTGGTGTGCCGTTTCCTCAATTAGTTGATCAGTTGATTCAATTCGCCCAAGAACGGCACAGTTCCTAAATCGGTGGACATTAAAGTGAACGGTTGAGAACTCGCTTCCCTTGAGAAGCAAGCTACGTTATTCGTCATTCGTCATTTGTCATTTGGAAACTGTAGGGGTTTGGTTACCAAACCCCTACTACCGTGGCTTGTGATTTTAGGTTTTTTAGCGGTTGGATAAATAGACATATCGCTGCTGGTAGATTATTTCAAGTCGGGATAATGCCTCTTTTGTATAGCGTTGGGCTTCAATGCAGATTGATTGCCAGAGGATATCGAGGGTGTTGAGGTTGGGACAATAGCGTATGAGGGTGCGACAAGCGGCAATCCACTGTTCAATTTGGCGGTAGCTGACGAAGTAACCGCCGATTCCTTTGATATGCACCCAAAGGACGTTATGCCATTTTTCCCAGTTGAGGATGCGCTCTTGGGGGATTCTCAGGTGTTTGGCGATTTGTCGAAGGGTGATGACGAAGGTGTTGGGCTTGATGCGATGGCGTATAGGTTGCATGGTAGATTATTGTGAACGGCTTGGCGGTTGAAACCGTAGCTATACAAACCAAACCTGACGGGAGCAGGTTTAAACTTCAATAAGCGCAGCGATAGCGGTGGTTTGGGAAATTTTTGGGTTGTTGAGGCTTGACTATTGTCAGCTCCAACGACCATTATGACAATATAGTAAACGAGTTACTCCTGTGTCAATACCCTACTCCAAATTTTCTGACCCTTCCTCGTATCTGAATCCAGCTAGTTGAGCAACCAATTCTAGATGTTTAGAAGTAGACAGAGGCGGATCATATAGACCAATTTCCCAATTACTGACAGTTTTCTGTTGCACACCAAGCCTTTGGGCAAACTCTACCTGGGTTAAACCCATGTGGCGGCGCAGTGCTTTGATGAGTTGAGCGTTCCACAGTACAGTGTCACCCACGCGCTGAACTTTAAGTTTTGCCGTAGGTTGGCGAAATGTCACCCGTTGCTGCTCAAAATCAACATCCTCAACCCGATATCCGGCTTCCATCCAAGCTGAAGCTTGCAGTGCGCCTTTGCTGCGATTGCTCCACCATGCCCGTTTTTTGCGTGCTGAGTCGGGTAAGGTGTCATTCATGATTTCCTCAATTTCTGCAAAGGTGAGAATGACTTCCTCTTGATTGCTCTGTTGCAGAAATTCTAGGAGTGGCTGGTACTTGCTATCTGGCTTCATGCTGCAAAACCTCTACGCCAATCAACGTCTGTGGGTTGAGATGCTGGTGGGACTTCTTTGTTGGTGCAGTGGGAAAGGGGCATGAAGCTGTTCTAGGGGACAGGTAATCATCTCTAGGATGCCAGAAAATTGGGGCGTGCGATCGCTCTCTCCTGCCAAATTGCCATTAGTAATCGAATCCAGCCTGATCAGTGACTAACAGAAGAGGTGAATGTAGGGGCGCAAGGCTTGCGCCCTCACCCCCTGCATCTATCCTGAGGAGAAACGCTATAATCGCTGTCGTAGTTGTTCTTCAAAGCTCCGTTTCAACCTAAATTGAGCGTTAGCCATGCCTTGGATGAGGGTATCGAGTTCTTCTGGCGGTGGCTTCTTTGTTTGCACCCAAGCCTCAAGAATATCTGGCAAAGTCAGATGGGAAATTTCCAACTCTTTGGCTACTTCACAAGCTTTATCATCCGACGAAAGGAATACTGCCTGCACTTGATAGCGCTGGGCTAGCACCAAGCAAGCTACCTCACCTTTACCTAACTGTGGATAGTTTGTCTGAAGTATCTCTCGCTTGTAGAGTTCCTCCACCGTTAAAATTTCAACAACAAGGCTTCCTCGATCAAAATGTTGATTGAGCTGCTCTGCATTTTTGAGCCAAGTTTGGAAACGCCGAGATTCTGTTAGCGGGAGTTGTTGTATTTGACGCTGAGCGTATCGTAGCCCCCTCCCTAGTTCACTTAACTCCTCATCATTGGCTTCTAGAGGAAGACTATCCTCATCGCGGTTATAAACTTCAGTGGGAAACCGCCCACAGGAGACATTGATAGCGTCTAGCAGAATTTCTATTCCTTGGGGGTGGGCAAAACTCATAACCCGCAGGACTACGGTATCTATAATAATTTGCGTCATACCAATTAACTGTTAATAAAAATAAATATAAAATATTATATTAACATTATGTTAATATTAAAATCAGCCTCAGCCTCTTTCAGGCTAATTCAGATGAACATGAATTACGAAATCCTAGGTCAGCGCCTGCGGCTAGCGCGTGAGCGATCTCGAATAAGTCAAACCGAAGCCGCTCAAGTTATAGATGTCACGGCGGCAGCTCTAAACCAGTATGAGAGCGGGAAGCGTCGGGTGGATGCTCTTACCTTGGAGCGTCTATCTCGGCTTTACGGAGTACCCCTGCGATCGCTGTTTGGCGAACAAACCGTTCAATCCGACTGGGAAGAAGCCTTACGGCTTAATTCTGAAACTATTTCTGCTTCGAGTAAGGCGGGAATTGCCCATTTGATTGAAAAGATTTATGCCCTAGAGGAACTTTACACTCAGACAAACACTCCTTTTCCTGGCGTTTCTCATCCACCTTTTGCCCCGCTTGCCAATCGCCTCTTGCTTGAAACCGAGACGGCGGTGTTAGCGGCTCAAAAGGCTCGATATCACTACAACTTGGGAATGGCTCCTCTAGTTAATTTGCGAAGCTTCTTAGAGGCTCAAGGATTAATGATATTTACCATTCCCTTTGGCAACGAACAAAATGCTATCTCTGGGCTATTTTTGTCTCATCCTAAACTGGGAAATATTATTGCTATTAACCAAGCTCAGACTGATACTCGTCTCTCTTTTAGCTTGGCTCATGGATTAGCTCATTGTCTCTATCAACATGACCAACCCGCTATTCTTTGTCACCATGGAGTTACTAATCCGTTAGAATGCTTTGCTGAAAAATTTGCTGCCTACTTCCTGATTCCTTCAGCAGCATTGCAGGAACGTTTACATAGTCTGGGCGTCAAACGGGTTAGGCATCCGGCGGAAGTTGTGCATTTAGCCCACTACTTTGGCGTTAGCTACGAAGAAATGCTAGTTCGATTGGATTGGGAACATCAACTCGCAGGTTCTCAGGAAGACTTTAAGCAGATTCAGTCCGCACATTTATCTAGACACTTGGGTTATAGTTCTTACTTTGAGAGTGGAGAGGGCTTTCTTCCCTTGGAAAAACGTTTACCCAGAATCTTCCTCGAACTTGCCTATCGTGCTGTTCTAGCGGACAAGTTATCCCTGCGACGGGTAGCGGAAATGTTGGGTATTAGCGATATTGAATTGGAGGATCGGCTGTGTACGAATGAGCAGACACTTGAAGAAATTGCCAGTTAATCAAGGGGTGTGTATGGAGTGCGATCGCTATGTTGTGCCAAGGTGGAGGCGCGGCGGTGCGTTTTTAATCCGGCTAAAAGTAGTTCCTCCTAAAAGTCTCTATCAATAAACAATAAACTCGTCATTATACCTAATCGGTAAGTCGTCTCAATCGACTGAAAGCTTATCACCGCAGACAGGGCAATCATATAACCATTTATCAGAATTTAAATCCGATTTTTTGTGGAAACTGTCTTTGAATTTAAGAAGACGATGATGCCGATTTCCCTGACAGTGAGATACCACCCAAAAATCACCGCATTGTTTACAAGAACAGTAGAGTATGGTTTTAAATCTAGGATTACAAGCTAAAAAATAATCAATAAGTTCCGTTTCGCTGTATTTTTTTGCTAGCCAGCTAGTCCGAACTTCAACTCCGTATTCAAGTTGATGACTACAAGCAATGCAGACTGTTTTTAGGGAACCATGATATTGCAGTAAAAGCCGAATGAGCTTTTTAAGCTGCCTTTCTGTATCTTGTTTGGGTCTTAATGAAATCGCGCCATACTTATGACCACTATAATCAGAGCAATTAGCAAGATGCTTGGTTTTAGTAATTAACGAATAACTATTATAGTCTTTTGCTTCTTTACCTGATATATTTACTAGAGAATTTATTTCTATATTAAAATGTTTCTGAAGGATCTGACTAAAAGGAACTTCTCCCCAATAATCTATTGATTCATCTGTATGGAAAATAAAACTAGCATCTGAATTTAGATAATTAAGATATTTGTCTCTTGCCACTCCAAGTACATCTTCAACAAAAGTATTATGACCTTGTTGTTGATAGTTTTTGTATTTAGCATCAAAGCAATATTGCTTGAGTTCGTTTCCTATGGATATCTTAATTCTGATATCTGGCTTTTTCCCGTTGAACCAATTATTATACCAAAATAAAACCGTTATTTTCTTAGCTTTATCAATATATCCTTGCAATTGGAATCTAATATTCTCAGGAAGTTTAAGACCTTCAGAAGTTAAATTCCGATTCTGCCGATAAACCCGAAAATCGCTATCTAGGGTTAACACACAACTCCCTTTGATCAACTCACTCATCCTGACCAAACACCCATCAGTTAATGACATTGGAACATTCTGCTCCTGATTCATCAACTCTCTAACTCTTCCTATTTCATCACTAAGTTGATGAGGGCGTTTTTAACAGTATCATGGTAAATATCTTTGGCTGGCATAGAAAGAACTGACGATTAACTGCCCAAAACCACCTGTAAATCGAGTACAAATCCTGGTAAAACATCTTCCCCTGATAAACTCACAGGCGACTGTAAAACCTCAACCTCCCGATTCGGTCGATAAATTTCAACCAGTTTATTCTTCGCATCAATCAACCACCCCAAACGCAACCCATTGTCTAAATATTCCTGCATCTTTTTGCGTAAAGGTTCCATATTGTCACTTTTAGAACGCAATTCGATCGCAAAATCCGGACACAGTGGCGGAAATGATTCCTGTTGTTCTGGTGTCAAAGCATCCCATCGTTCTTGACTCACCCACGATGCATCAGGAGAACGATCTGCACCATTAGGAAGCCGAAACGCTGTCGAAGAATCAAAAGCAACTCCCAAACCAGCCTGACGGTTCCATGATTGAAGCTGAAACGCGATATCAATATTCCGTTTTCCGGTAATTCCCCCAGTGGGTGGCATAATAATTAATTCTCCTATAGCTGTTCGTTCGAGTCGCACATCGCGATTAGCCGCAGCGAGTTTCTCAAACTGCTCCTGAGTAACTTTTAGGGTTTGTGGGATAATAATTGGAATCATTGTTCGTTACAAGTCAAAAATGCGATCGCCTGTTTTTCTCCCTGTGGGCGCACGTCTGTCATCCGTGTCAACTTAAGAGTTTGTATGACTAGCGCTCAAAGTTTAGATCCCCCTAAATCCCCCATGGAACAAAAAGCGAAGCATCCTCTGGCTTCCCCCTTTTTAAGGGGGACGGGAGGGGGATCAAAAGGGGGACTTTGATTAATTTCTGGTTCCCCCCTTTTCCCCCCTTTCAAAGGGGGGCTAGGGGGGATGGGGTCTAGGGGGGATCTCTGATTAAATAAGGGTTTCAGCCTTAAGTTGATACTAATGACGTCACTGCGCTCCTACGAGACTAATTCTTGAATTTATGGCTGATAAATTGACTACTAATGCCACAACCAATGGCAAGCACCACTACAATGACTTGACTGGCAAGATAATGATGATGGTGAGGATGATCCTCTTGAATCTGGCTGATCGCCTCGAAATCAATCCCGCGATCGCTCACCGGAATCACTAACATATCCCAATGACTGTCTTCACCAATCTCCACCTCCCACTCTCCACTGACGGAGTAATCGGGTTCAAAGACAAACATCCCTTGTTCGTTTGTCCTTCCTGCAATCGGCGCATAGTCTAAACCCTCAGGAGGATGGACAATCACAGGTGCATCTTTAAACGCTTCCCCTGTGCTGAACACGGATTGAATTTCTAGGGAATTAATCTTTAAGTGATAGTTGGTTTCCACTCCATGGGCTAGTGCTTGGCTGGGAAAGCCCAAAATACTGATAAGTACCAGTAGGACAACAAAGAACTGTTTTACTTTCATTGGATATCTGTGAAAAGGTTGTAATTGATTTTGCCTTATAGAGAGGTAGTGATTGAAACAAATGTTAAACCAAAGCCAATGACCATGATCACGATCGCACTCAAAATTGATAACTTTTGCAACACTTGATCCGTTTGCGGTAATCGCTCTAGCCACTGGCGAGCATAAATGGCGACGACACCCAAAATAACCAACACTGATGCTAACCCCAGACTAAACCCGCCCACCAAAAACAGCCCATAGCTGATCTGGTGTAATGCAACGGCACTCAATAACATCACCAATGCAGATGGACAAGGAATTAATCCCCCCGCAATCCCTAATTTAACCAGGGAGGAAAAGCTAGTGGGTGAGTGGGTGTGTGAATGGGAATGGGAATGGCAATGGGAATCGGAATGCAGCCGCTTTCTCAGCAAGCTCAATCCGAGAATACCAATGGTTAACCCGCTCACGAAACTCAGCACCGGATAGGATTGTTCAGGTAAGAAGTATTGAGAGGCAAACAGCGCGATCGCACCTAAGAGGAAAATACTCAGTGTATGGGTAAAGGTTATGGTTAATCCCAGTAAAACAGCCTGCTGTGCAGTACCTTGAGAGCCAATAAAATAGGCGCTTACAAGGGTTTTACCATGTCCAGGGGAGAGCGCATGAACCGCACCGAATCCAAACGCGATCGCAATCCCGATTAAAATCGTACTTAACGTCGGTTCAGATGCGATCAGGTTCGGTACAGAGGATGTGTGACTCAAGTGAGCTAAAATAAATGCTTGTGACATGAAAACTGGGTGCTTTTTACTAATGTTCAACTCACCCCTAAAAGCGGTGAGTTTAAGTTTATCGGCTAAATATCGTGCGGCGATATTATAGCTAGCACTTAAATCCAATGGCACTGAAAATTGGCATTTTGGAATCGCCAAAACCCTTGATATAGCGCTTTGCGCTGTAATAAAGTACAGTCGCTCAAAGTCCCCCTTTTTAAGGGGGATTTAGGGGGATCGACAATGTACCGCATAGCCGAGCAAACTGCTGTATCCCGTAGGGTGGGCAATGCCCACCAGCCTTAATTCAGTGTCATTCCACTTAAGTCAGTATTATATCTCTTGCCCGACTTGAATGGCGCTAACCTATCGTTAGTCCCATGATACAGAAAAGCCGCTTTAACCTGTAGGGGCGACTCGCTTGGTATAATTAACAACACCAGAAACAGGATGGGTTTACATAATACTAAATCCGAAGAACGCTACCCCCGTTATAACAAAGTCCGCGCAGGCGGACTTTGTTTGTGTAGCAGCGATTTCAATCGCCTCCTCTTGCTCACCAAGGACTACCAATCATCGTAAACGCTGACCAAAAATAGGGATGAGACAAGTCTTTATCCCCTATTTGTGCCAATTCTGGAGGTAAGGTAATACTCTCCCCACTTCCTAATAATTTCCCCTCTTCTAACCGCACCTCTCCCCGAATCATCCCCAGTTGCGCCTGTCGCAGCGCTTCTGATTTAATCGGTGCTGTCTCTAACTGACGGTAAAATTCAGTCATTAGTCCCAACGTTGCTTCATCACTGACATACCAGAGGCTTCCCAGTGCCGATTTAACCCCAGCTTGTACCGCTAACCCGGCAAAGCCTAACTCGGCGTCTTCATCCCCCACAGCAGTGCGACAAGCACTCAGAACTAATAATTCTACTGGGGGTTCATATAACTTTAACTCACGCAGTTGATCAAGGCGTAGTTTAGTATCCCATAACTGAATATAAGAGTTTTCCGGGCGTCCCGATTTAAATTCACCATGAGTAGCTAAGTGGACAATTCCAAAGGGTTGTAATTGACGCTCTTGTTTCAGGTTTTCCAGGGTAAATTCTTGATTGAGGAAGGATTCTCCTTGCCATAGTTTTTGCGTAATTGTGGCTAGTTCTACCGGGACAGCTTTTAAGGGGTTGGCGTCGGTAAATTCAGAGGCTCCCATTGCCAAAACCTCGAAGTCATTAATATCGCGATAGCGGGTATCGGTTAAGCTGATACTGGGCATTAAACCCGCACTGTATTTTTCAATTAGGAATTGTTCGCCATCGTGGAGAGCCAGTAAGGGAATGGAACGCAATCCCCCATCCATGATAAAGCTGAGATTTTGGATACCTTGATTTTGTAACTGTTCCTCAATTGGGGCAATTATCCATTGATACAGTTGTTGGGCTGGGGCTAAATAACGGTTGGTACTGCGTGTAATTGGATTAGTAATCGCACGGCGCAATTTTTGGGCTTCAGCTAGAACATTAGCGCGAGTTGCACCGGGAATCGGCATGAAAATTGGTTCCCCGGTTGGTGTGACAACAACCAGTTGCAGTTGGTCATTATCTTGGGGTATGGGATTAGTTAAAGAACCGGAGTCTGGAGTGAGTCGGGTGGGGTAAAAGACGGTATAAATCAGAGCAGGTTTTTGACCTGTGGTGGATTCAATATTGCTCAATGTTATCCGAATTTGCCCTAGTGTGTTAATGGACGGATTAAAAAATCCTAGATATTTCTCAAATTCGCGAGTAAATAATTCTTCTAAGGGAAAACCACGACTATTCAGTGTGACGGTTAGGGATGAAGGAGGATCAGCTTGGGGTAATAAGTCTTGGAATTGTTGCAGAAAGTCGAGAGCGGTAATAATTGAAATAGCACCTTGACTGTAAGGACCCAAAAAGGATTGGAAAGGTAAAATTGAGTTATTGGCGCTAGTTGTTAAGGCTCCCGCCGTACCGTTTATCGTAGCATCACCGACATCAAAGGATATTCCTCTGGCTCCACCATCGTGGCGAATTGTAATTGTTCCTTCACCCGCGCCACCCGCCGTAGAAATGCTGGCAATGATGTTATTTTGGTCGGTAAATGTGCCAGTAGCTTGGAAGAATTGTTCTGTGGTAATGTCAACGGTTCCGCCTGTTCCTTCTGTACCCCCTTGGGCGTTAATTAGGGTAACTTGAATCCCATTTTCGGGGTCTAACTTGACAGTTCCGCCATTTCCTGATAAAGAACTGGTATCGATTTCTTGGGTAATGATGCGATCGCGTGCTGTAATGGTAACGTCTCCACCCGCTATTTCTCCTGTCGCGATTAAGTCGCTGCTTTCCACTGCACCTGTTTGACTTTCCAGGCTAATATTACCGCCACTACTGATAGTGCTTGAAGTGTCGAGGTTTCCCGCCAATAGGTTATTCTCCGCCATCAGGGAAATATTACCGCCTGCGCCAATGGTGGAAGAGGAATCTAGAGTGGCTGCGATCGCGTCGATGGTGTTTCCGGTTATAGTAATCGTACCGCCATCGGTATCTATGGGAGATTGGAGTGCGATCGCGCCTCTTCCCGTTAGGCTGAAATTCCCGCCTGTGGTGGAGATGGCGTTATTTAAGCT
Organism: Coleofasciculus sp. G3-WIS-01; assembly: GCF_040223135.1. Taxonomy (NCBI): domain Bacteria; kingdom Bacillati; phylum Cyanobacteriota; class Cyanophyceae; order Coleofasciculales; family Coleofasciculaceae; genus Coleofasciculus; species Coleofasciculus sp. G3-WIS-01. The sequence goes on along the minus strand of NZ_JAVJZI010000064.1, from coordinate 17,739 downwards.
GAAACTATCGGCGAAGGTGAAGGAAAGACTTCCTCCCTCGGTGTTGATACTGTCATCTGAGGAGAAAACAAGATTACCCAGGGGATTAATATTTCCCGCGATAATATCCGCACCGCCGATAGAAAGGGTTTCCGGGAGGGTGATTTCTCCCGGAGTATTCAGAGTTAGACTATCGCCACCGTTATCAGTTGAACCGAATCGTATTGCGTCACTAATATTGATCTGATTTCCAGCCGAGAGGTCAATTTTACCGCCACTCCCATTGGTGGAACTCGAATCAATTTCGCTGGCGTTAATCTCGTCAGCCGCGTCAAGAATAATTGCGCCACTCGCGCCATTTTCTGAGGAGGAGTTAAGGGTTCCAGCGCTAGTATCAATACTGTTACCGCTGATATTAATATCTCCCCCGCTCTGTGCGCCCATTGAGATAATATCAGAAGTTGTAATATCGCCAGCCGCTTCCAGAGAAATCGCTCCGCCATCACTATTATCAGATGATGAGTCTATTGTTCCCTCTGTTGTATCGATAGAGCCACTACTGCTAGTCAACTTAATCTCCCCACTACCCTCAGCGCCATTGGTAAGGACATCTGCTGTAATAATATCGCCAGCCGCGTCAAGTGCGATCGCACCTCCTGTACCATTATCTGAGGATGTAAATAAAGTGCCAGCGTTGGTATCGATACTCCCTGCGGTGCTAGTGAGGTTAATCTCTCCACCGCTTAGTTCACCTCTTGCTTGAATTTCACCTGTAATGATGTCACCCAATGCAGTAATTGTGACATCACCACCATTGGCGTTGGCAGAACCAGAACCAGCATTAACATCGATCAAACCGCCACTGGTATCTATTGAACCAGCTTGACTGGTAATAGTAATGTTGCCAGGACTACCAGCATCTTCTGATTCTCTTCTCGCCCAAAGGTTATTAAATGTAATGTTATTTTTGGCAAAAAGTGTAATATTCCCTGCATTACCACCCCCAATCCCGTTATTACGTGCGTTTATAGTCGCTCCGTTAGCATTAATCGCTCCCTGTTCGCTAATCAGGGTAACATTACCACTAGCACCGACAAATGTACCTAATCTGTCGTCTCCAAAACTTTCTATACAAACTCTAGGAGTACGACAATCTGTAATAGAAATATCGTCTATTGCCCGAAGCGTAATGTCACCAGAATCATTAGTTTGTGTCCAAGCATACAGTCCATTGGAAACGGTGATGCTACCACCTGCATTAATAGTAATATCACCACCATTGCCTGGAATTGCACTCCTAGAGCGAGATTGCAATGCTCCTGTTGAAATGTTGCCACCCGCTTCTAGAATTATTGGACCAGCGTTACCAGCATCATTGCTTGTAAACGTTTCTCCAGTAATAGTGATATCCTCACCTGCTCTTAAAATTAATGCTCGGAAATTGCCGAGAAGAAATTCATCTGTACCAGGAGCCGCGTTCGCAAAGTTGGCATCTGGACTATTAATGACGACATCCCCATTAAACGTGATACTACCTCCAGCTTCTACTTTATAAGCTGGTCCCTCATACTCCCCAGAAACAAAATCTCCATTTAACAAATCAATGGGATCATAGAGACTAATGAAATCCGTTGGTTCTCTAGATAAGTTGAGAATCGAAATATTACCACCACTGGTAAAGTGAGCATCTCTGGAAATAATCCCATCACTCACTAGACTCAGATTACCCCCACTCACAAACGGGGTTTCTGGATGGTTCAGCGCCAGAATATCAATTCCATTATTCCCTTGAATATAAAGATTTCCTCCCGCTTGGGCTAAAAAAGGACTGGTTGGGTTATCCCTTACCCATACCGTATCCTTCGCCAATAGATTTAAATCCCCCGTTGTTACCAAAGAGGGCGAGGGCGCAACGCCTTGCGCCCCTACGGGAACTAATGTTAAATCCCCTTGGGCCGATAACGTTGCTGTGTATGCTGTTACCTGATTAATAACAATATCTCCCGCTTCAGCTTCCACATCAGCCGCCGTGACTCCCGTCGCTTCAACCACACCGTCATTGGTCAACAATTCAGGTAACATTAACGGTTCAATCGCCAACAAATTCCCCTGATTATCCGTCTGTAATTCAACCTCCAAACTCAGCAGTTGTCCCTCTTGAGTCAACCGTACCCGACTCGTTCCCGGTACAGTCATCACCGAAATATTACCCTCTGGTGCTGTCAAACTCCCCGTACTCAGCACTTCACCACCAATCAGCGAAAGATTCTGTCCCTGAGATACCTCTAAATCACCCGCATTAATAATCGCTCCGGGCTGCAACGTCTCAAACCTAAATCCATTCGGATTCCCGACTAAATTGCTGTAACTATTGCTACCAAACGCCTCAAACCATCCCCCCTCAAAACCAATCCCCGTCGCCGTGGTTGCGGTAAAATCACCCGTAACATTCAGCCGAGCATTTTCACCAAAAATAATCCCCGCCGGATTCATTAAAAATAGATTTGATTGTCCCCCTGTTACCTGAATCAACCCATTAATCAGCGACGGTTCACCATTCACCACCCGCCCTAAAATATTCTGAATCTCTGGATTAGACAAAAAATTAGCAATTTGGTTCGTATCGAGTCCAAACTGCTCAAAACTATGAAACAGATTCACCCCATCTCCGGAAACTGTACCCCCTTGGATATCGTAGCGGTTTCCCTCAGAATTAACCGTGGTTCCTGTACCATCGGCGGCGGGGGTAATGGGTTGGGAGTAAGCAGGTTCTACAGCAGCAAACGTAATGGTTAATGCCAATCCTGCCAACAGCCGCCCCTGTCCTTGAGTGAAAATATTCATGGGGCATAGCAGATGCATATCTAAAAGTATTTAATCATAAATACTTAGTGGCTGTAAATAGACTGCGCCTTTTCACCGTAGGTTGGGTTTCGACTTCGCAAGGACCCAACAGTCTAACCCCTTAGTGGTCTTACTTTGAAAACCTCTCTCCTGCAAGGAGAGAGGGTTTGAATTCTCCCCCTTCCGTGAAAAAAAAGCTTCGTCCTTTGCCATCTCCCGTGCAATAAAAGCGAAGCATCCTCTGTCCCACACCATCCCTCACCCCCAGCCCCTCTCCCAAGCTTGGGAGAGGGGAGCAAGAGGGGAGCAAGAGGGGAGCAAGAGTATCCGGTTCCCCTTCTCCCGTGCAACAAAAGCGAAGCATCCTCTGTCCTCCCCCCTCTTGTAGGGGGGAACGAGGGGGGTTGGGAGAAGGGGTTAGGGGATGAGGGGGAAATGTTGAGGAGTAGATAGACAAATCTCTACAGAGTTTTTGCAATTTGCAAGGGAAAGGGGGTGGCGTTTACCGGATTTGGTATTACACCCAGAAACTGTAGGGGCGCAAGGCTTGCGCCCTAAAGCGTGAACATCTGTTGTGTTCATTTGTCTATTGGACAAACCTCAAAAGCTAACTCATGGCGATAAAAACACACATTAAATTCCGCCAAAAAGTTTGTATGTCCCAGGATTACAGGCGCATCTCTTGATTGAGTCCAAGCAAATGCCAATAAGACAGGCGAAAACGGCATAACGATACCCGATACCACCAAGCCTCGTGCTTCGTGATCAGCTAAATTTCCACTTAACTGAATCGGAACAGTTTGCTCTTCCCAGACTGCCCCTAACTGTACACCAATCTCGTAAGGTAGAACATTGACACTTGCACCCGTATCTACAAGTGCCATTACCTCGACAGTGCAGCTTCCATTGACAAGAGTGATAGGCAAATATGGCATGACACTCGAAAGTCCAAGGCTATTTATGCGCTCAATGAACGGGAATCGTTGACCATTAAGCATTAGTTTCTATCCGCGCCGCCACCAAAAGATCCGACAAGGCTTGAACACTTTCCTGATCTGCTTGAGGAGACCAGACAACGGCTTCTGTTGATGCCAATTGATTCAAAAGTGCATTAGCTGAATCACTATTGCCTACAGGTTCTAGGCTGCATCCTTCCTCTTTAGCAACGGCAAGAAGCAGAAAGTGGATAAGTCGAAGTTTATCTTGATGAGAGAGTTGACTAACAGTGGGTAAAAGTTCGCTAAGAGACATATTGCTTATCTGAGAGGTTCAATACAGTTCTAGTCTAGTTGAAAGTAACCAAAGAGCGATATTGACATATCTTAGTTTGATATACCGTAGGGTGGGCATTGCCCACCAATCTTAAGCTGAATGTTGCTGACTTAAGCTGGGTTCGTAGTAGGCACGAAGCGTGCCAGAAGTGAAGACAGCACTTACTACAAACTCTAAAGTCAGTGCCAATTGTCTTCTGTGAAGAAGTTGACGATGGCGGTAAAAATGGGTTGTGTTGAGGGAATGTCTTCAGGTGTCACATTGGGAGTTTTCCTGTCATCGTATCGCCAAAAGACTAATACAAGGGTTGATGGATTGCCAATTTACTTAGTTTACAAGTAATCCTTAAGGCTGATCATGGTTTTCTTTAAAGTTGACAATTTCTTCCGGGGCTGAATGAATTATTTTTATCACCTCCAAAGCCAAATCAGCCATTTCTTTAGCGCGGGGGTCTGGCATTAATTTTAATTCGATTAACTCATTGAGTAATTTAGCGGCTTGAATACCAGATTTTAACAAGGCTTCTTGGTATTCTTGTTGTAAGGTTTTAGAGGGAGTGGGGGTTGGGTTTTGGTCGGTTTTATTTTGGATATTGGTATCTTCCATAATGTTCACTTATTGTAAATAGACTTTATCTCATAGAAGCAAACTCCAGAACTACCCTCCATACAAATGAAAGCCTACTTCAGCGCTATCTCGGCGGCTTACTTTGGCACGAGGTTCAGGGATTAAACTGAGTTCCATTAATTCTCCAAGAAGATTGGCAGCTTTGGTTGCTGCGTTCAAGAGGGCTTCTCGATACTTTCCTTCTGGGGTATCGGGTGGGGGTGGAGATTGATTTCCATTTTTATTAGTTACCATTGATTTGTTTCAAGTAGTATTAAAACAAAAAAACATATTCTTTCTAGGAACCAGATAGTCCTGTTGATACAGAAACTTTAGTCACACATCCATCTTTATACTCAATAGCAGCTTGCCATCTTCTAGAGACTATAAATCCTTGGTTAATATCACAATAAATAAAATCGACATTTTCATGCTTGGTTTGTCTAATTCTTCCAGGTGCATTTTGTGATGCTCTTACTTCAGAATACGTACCATTTTGCACATATTCACACTTAAAGCCGTTTTGCTCCATTATTACTTTGGCTTCGTCAATAGGACTACCGATAGGAATTTGATATAAGATTTCTTCCTCCATCAAGTCTGGATCTTCATGAAAGTTCATTTTTTTTTGCTCCGAATATATGTTCAATCGTTTTAATTTATTATAGGTTAGCAAATTTTTATCAAACAGTTTTTCTGTTTTTACAAAATTTAGTATAATCCTACTAACTTTAAAAGTTTTATATATATAAGTTGAGGTAAATATGAATATAATAATAGATACAATCAAAACCAATACATTTCTGTTCATCTTTAATTCATAAGTTGATATAATTTAAAACTATCCGATGAATTTAAATTTCTATCTACTAGCTCAACTAATAATCATTATTATTATCAGCTAACTATCGCCGACTATATAGTAGTAAAAGTTCACTCAATTGGCGTCCCTTCGTGTGGATTCACGTCCCATGCTGGTGCCCGTACAGGTGGTTCCGGATCTCCCAAACCTGCGTCCCTGACAGCTTGATGAGCTGTAGAATTACTGTTGGGTCCTCTTACAGGGCGATATGCAACTCTGCTATTTTCAATTCTATCCATTGTATTTGCCATACTGTCTCTATACTTGTTACATTTTTCAACAGAGGATAGGTCTATACTATTTGAGACATTTATTACCCCAGAGGGGCTGGTAGTCCAGTCGATAGTTCCACGAGTATATTCACCGTGCTCTGTCGTTAAATATCCCCAACCACTATCTTCAGCTTCTGTCTGGCTCGAACCACTCGAACCACTCGAACCACTCGAACCACCAGGACCACTCGAACCGCTAGAGCCACCTATACCATTGCCACTAGGTCCGCCTCGATAGTAAGTTTCTTTAATATTTGTAGTAACTTCACCATCTGAATCTGTTTTTTCAGGATCACTAACAACAACGAAAGCATGATTCGCCAACAAAGCACTTATTATTGGTGTATAGCGAAGTTCAATTTTACCTTGATAGTGTGTTTCATCTTTATTATCAGTGTGTTGTTGATCCGATTCATGTTCCTTGATTTCATTGAGCTTATCCTTGATATAGCTCCATATCTTGTCAGCCAATTCTTGAAATATCTTCCAACAGCGTGTCAAACCAGGAAACTGCTTCTGAATCCAACTTTGCAGCTTACCCCACTGCTCCTGCACCCAATTCTTACCAGGCTGAATCACATTATCATTCACCCAACCCGACAACCCACTAACCTGCTCTTGTACCCGACTCCCTAAATTCCCGAACTCGGTACTGATCACATCCCAGCCACCCTTTATCCCATCCTTTGCCTGTTGCAACAAATTCCGTCCCAACTCACCGGGATGCTGTACCCAATACTTCGCGCTAGAACCTTTATCTTTAACCCAATTCGCTGCACCCTGTCTCTTTTCACCAATCCAATTAATCGCACCCGTTCCCTTTTGCTGCACCCAACTTGATGCATCTTGACTCTTCTCACCAATCCAATTTTTGGCATCGCTTCCCTTTTGCTGCACCCAATCTGCTGCACGTTGACTCGTCTCACCAATCCAATTTTTGGCATCGCTTCCCTTTTGCTGCACCCAACCCGACACACGTTGACTCGTGTCACCAACCCAACTAACCGCATCGCTTCCCTTATCCTTAACAAAATTCGTCGCACTACTGCCTTTTTCCCCTAACCAACTCTTCGCCCGACTTCCCTCTTGTTTCACCCAGTTAACTGCACTGCTACCTTGTTCACCTACCCAATTAACAACACTACTACTTTTCCCCTGAAGCAAACTCGTACCCTTACCTATCGCCCCTTGAACACCCGAAACGGCTCCATCTTTTGCCCCTTGAACACCCGAAATCAGGGAACCCACTTCGCCACCTAGCCACTGGAGAATCGAGCTACCTGTATTACGGATACCCGACACAAAACTGCTGCCTTTTTGACTGAGTGTCGTTAATAAAGAATTGCTAGTTTGATTCAACCAACTCCCCGCACTCCCGGCTTTCTCACTAATCCAACTGCGAGCGCTATTGGATTTTTCAGTCATCCAATTTCCGGCTGAGGTAGCTTTATCGCCCATCCAGTTTTTCGCACCATTGGCTTTTTCACCCATCCAACTCCCCGCCGCCTGTGCTTTATCGCCCATCCAGTTTCTCGCACCATTGGCTTTTTCACCCATCCAATTTCCGGCTGAGGTAGCTTTCTCACCCATCCAGTTTTTAGCACCATTGGCTTTCTCACCCATCCAACTTCCGGCTGAGGTGGCTTTCTCCCCTATCCAATTTCTCGCGCCATTAGTTTTCTCATTAATCCAATTCCCGGCACTATTCGATTTGTCCTGAATCCAATTCTCCGTACTCTTCGATTTTTCCTTAACCCAATTCTCCGTACTATTAACCTTCTCGTCTACCCAACCTTTAGCACCCGTAAACGAGGCTTGGAAGCCATTCCATTTTTCTGCTGCTTTACCCTGGAGAACTGTCCATTGTTCCTGCACCCAAGTATTCGCATTACTCAGCAAGCCTTCTACCCAACTTGCCAATTCTCCCGCTTTTTGGCGGAGGGGTTCCCAGAGTGTCTGCGCCCATTGACTAAACTGTTGCCACTGTTGATCAATTCCTTGGGTAACTGGACTCACCTGAGCCATAAAATCAGTCCACGCCGCTTGTGATTCGGCTTTAAGGGCTTGCCACTGTTCCTGGATATTCGCCGATGAACCCGCCTGATTATCGAGATTTTGAATCAATACTTCGGCTTGACTCTGATAGCGTCCACAGAGTTGACTTGCCTGATTATCCAGAGATGTGACTGATGCCTCGGCATTCCCTTTTAATCCTGCCCAATTTCCTTCCAGTTCTGTGGTTAATTCACTCCCTTTACCTTGAATTTCGGTTATCTTATTATTAACCTGATTCTCAATATCGGTCTTGGTATTCTCCGCCTCTTGTTCAAACCCTGCCTCATCCCCTTGTAATTCCTGCGCCTGAGTCTCGGCTTCAGTTTCTAGGTTATTTCCTTTGGCGGTGGCTTCAGTTTCTAGGTCATTCCCTTTCGCTTGACTTTCGGCTTCTAGTTCCTCACCTTTTGTCTGGCTATCTGTTTCTAATTCTGCCCCTTTGGTTTGACTGTCAGTTGTCAGGGTTTCGCCTTTCCCTTGACTTTCGGTTTGTAATTCACTCCCTTTTGTCTTCCCCTCAGTGTCAAGTTCAGAGGCTTTGGCTTGACTATCGGCATCAAGTTCTGAGCCTTTATTTTTCCCCTCTGCATCAACTTCAGAGGCTTTGGCTTGACTATCAGCATCAAGTTCTGATCCTTTATTTTTCCCTTCTGTATCAATTTCAGAGGCTTTTGATTGACTATCGGCATCAAGTTCTGAGCCTTTATTTTTCCCCTCCGCATCAACCTCAGAGGCTTTCCCTTTCCCCTGACTATCTATTTCTACACTCTTACCCTGCGCCTGACGATTAACCCCTGATTGTTTCGCCGCAGCATCTCCCTGAAGTTCGCTCTGCTTCGCCGACGCATCCCCCCGCAAGCCGTCTAAAATCCCTCGCGCCCATTCAATCGGATTTTCTAGTTTTGCCTGAATAATTGTTGCTTGGGAGTCAGAGGTAGGGCTGATTCCCATCGGTTGACGCTGAATCAGTAAAGGTTGTACTGTCTCCTCTTCTTTCTCTTGTTCACAAGCAGCACAGGCGCGTTGAATGGTATCAGGTTCACTGGGTTGAGAAACTTCAACACTGGGCTGATCCTGAGTATCCGACGACTTCGCGATCGCATCTCCTCCGGCTACGGTTTCTGATGCGGGTGATTTAGGCGTTGGCGTTTCCTGAGTCTTGTCTCCCTTCGCCGTCGATTGTTCGGGTTGCTTTTCCGTCTGAGGCGATTCCGATACAGGCTTGGGTTTAGCCGATTCCGGCGTCTGAGACACCTGTGCTGGCGTCGCTGAGGATTTAGCCTCTGTATCTGACGGTTTCTGTGGTTCTTTCTTACCCTGAGATGCAGGTGCAGCCTTAGGTTCAGGGCTTTTCACGGCGGGTGCGATCGCCTGAGAAATTGGCTCGGCTTCTGGTGGCTTTTCCGGTGTCTGAATGGCGGCTATTTGCGCTTGTGCCGATTGTAATGCCGTTTCCAGGGTTTTCTTCAAATCCCCATCCCCAGGTGTTGGTTCCGGCGCTGACGTTTCCTCATTGGTGACTTGGGCTTGCGCCATCTGCCAAGCTTCTGTTAAAGAGGGGGATTCCGCTTTCTCTGGCGTTGCTGTGGCGGGGGTTTCCTTCGCTGCTGCTTCAGTATTTGGAGAACTATCTGAAGTTTGGGCGTTTTCCTGGTTGGTTGGAGTGAGTGACGCCGTTTCCGTTGACTGTTCCGGTGTGGGTTCTGTTTTTGACTCAATCTCAGAGGATTCAGGTTCAGGTATTTTCTGATTCGGTTCAGCGACAGGGGGTTCTGGGGATTTTGACTCCGGTTCGGCTACAGGTTCAGTCGGTGCGGATTCGGCTTCCGGTTGAGGCGCAGTACCTTCTGTCTCTGGTTTAGGTTCTTTGGTGGGTGCTGAGGTAGCTGGGGATTCAGTTGAACTCTCTTGTGCTTTGGGTGTGGTGGCTTCAGGTTTTGGCGCTGGCGCAACTTCAGGTTGAGTTTTAGTACTTTGTGCTTCCGGTTTCGCCTCTGTGGTGGGTTCGGCTTGGGGAGGTGGCTCGATTTTCCCTTGGGGTTGATTCGACGATTGGGGTTGAGCTGGAGCAGGTTTTTGTACCTCTTGAGTCTCTGTCTCTGTGACTAACGGCTTATCCACCTTGTCTTGTGCAACATCTGGTGAAGTTTCCGTTAGCTGAGATTCTGTACCTTTGGCTGTTTTAGTATTAGGCGGTGGAAGTTCTTTAGCCGGAAGTGGCGGGGAATTCTTATCTACGGATATTTTATACGGATTTTTGTTGGATGTAGCTGGAGACTCCTGCTCCTCAATCGTCTTAGCTGGTAGTGTAGGAGTGAGGTTATTTCCCTGTAACGATAATGGGTTTTTATTCAAACCCCTAGCACCCGCTATATCAGCTTTCGCCTGGATGGTTCCTGTGTGCTTTTCCTCTTCTTCTTTCTCTTTCTGCTCACAGGCGGAACATGAGCGCTGAACCGTTTCTGGCTGACTCGATTGCTGAACGTTAAACCGATTCAACCCATTGAAGACAGAATAAGTTCTCTGTTCTATTTTGGGATGATACTGTCCTAACCCTGCATTAGCGGACTTCTCCTGTACAGGTTGCGGGGGTGGTGTTTTGGGTGCATTAACCGGGACATTAAGACCGTTATAGCCGACAAAAGCTGACTGCTCCAGTTTCTGTTGCAAAAACGCCTTCTGTTCCTCCGGTGAGCGTCTTACCACAGGTTCCTGGGGTTTCGGAACTTTGAAACGGCGTTGCTGCAACGGATTCGGCGCGGACTTGCGACTCAAGGGCGAGAAATTTGGTTTGCGGATGGGTTCTCGGAAAGACATTACCAGAGGTTCCCCCGATTTATGCAGGTCTTTTCTGTCCTTCCCAGGAGGCGCGATCGCGTCTATAGAATGGGTAGCAGAAAATATCCTCGATCATACCCCCAAACAGGCGATCGCACTTCACTCATCTTAGGATAACTTAACATCCCCCGAAATAATTCCATCACTGACTAAACTTAGATTTCCCCCACTTACAAACGGGGTTTCTGGATGATTCAGCGCCAGAATATCAATTCCATTATTCCCCTGAATATAAAGATTTCCCCCTGCTTGGGCTAAAAAAGGACTGGTTTGGTTATCCCTTACCAATACCCTATCCTTCGCCAATAGATTTAAATTCGTTCTTCTCAAATGCGGACGAAAGGACTTGAACCTTCACACCTTACGGTACTAGAACCTAAATCTAGCGCGTCTGCCAATTCCGCCACGTCCGCGACTCACTCGATAGCTATGATAGCAAAAACTTGACGATTTGGTTGGCTGAGTTCGACGTAACGCTGAAAGCCTTATTTTCCCGTTGCTATCGCCTGAAATCCTCCAGGTGTGCGTCAAGCCTGTAGCTTATATCAAATTCTAGGTTGAATACCCCTCCAGAACACTGTAGAGACGCTTCAAAAGCGCGTCTCTACAATCCTGAAAGAACCGGGGTTCTACCTGATTATGTATCAATTCCCCATCCCCATCGCTTACGGGTTCTCCTCCCCAGGTTGCGGTAAGGGTAGAGTAATTGTCACCGTACTTCCTTCTCCGGCTTGAGACTCTACCGCGATCGCACCATTTTGTAAATCCAGGCAATGTTTAACTAGTATCAGCCCTAAACTACTCCCCGTCACCCCATCACCATGACTATTGGTGTCGAAGGCGTTGAATAAGACGTTTTGCTCAGGTTCGGGAATATTACTCCCAAAATCCGGGATACGAAACGCTATCTGTACGTCTTGACACAACAATTCCAACTTGATCGGACTATCCTCTGGTGAATAACGCCATGCACTAATCATCAAATTTGTCAACATCCGGCGCAACAATTTTTCATCAGCAACGCGACAACAAGATTCAGGACTGACAAAGGTAATTTGGCGTCTCGATGGTGTACGCGCCTGTAACTGGGTGATTAATTCTTGACACAACTGAGTTAAATCTAGTTCTGTGGGATTTAAAGACACTTGCTTGGATTCAACCTTATTAATCCACAGCAGATCATTCAGGATTTGGTTGATCCGGTGAGCATTCCCTTGGATGCGCTGGAGATAGTAAAGGTTGTCGTTCTCAGTGTCGAAATCGGGGTTATTTTCCAGGTATTTAGCATGGGAAAAAATCTTGTTCAGAGGATTACGCAGTTCTTGGGTAACCACTGAAGCCAATCGGGAAAGATGGGATTTTAGCGCCCGATATTCGGCTTCTTTTACCATGGCTTCGCTAACAGCTACCCTCGCCTGTTTTTGTTCACTCAAATCTTTAAACGTGATCACAATGGCGCTACCATCCCCGTCGAGATTCTCTAAACGAGTCATCGTGTACTCGTAATCCTTCACCCCCTCAACCGTGGTTAAGGTAATTTCGTCGATTCTAGACTCTCCCGTGGTTAAAACCAAGTCCCGTTGAATATCCAACTGTTCCATCTGTTCGGCGGACAACTTCAGATCATGCCAAGTTTTACCGATAAAATCTTTTTGCTGGAGTCCCCAAGCCTGGGCTGCGGCTTGATTCACATAGACATATTTGCCCGTGCGATCGCACAATAGGAAAAAGTCACTGGAATTTGAGAGAATCGCATTCAGAATTCGTCCGAGTTGTTCGACTGAGGTATCCGGCGTTGGGGGAGAGGGGGTGGCTGAAGGTTTCTTCTCTGGCTGACAGGCGGCTTGTTTGACCGCTTGCTGCTGCTGAATCGCTTGTTGCTGACGAATTGCCTCTTGTTGCTGTGCTTTGAGGCGTTTTTGCTCACTAATATCCTCTAGAATACAAATCGCTGAAGTGGGTTCGTCTGAAGTCCCCAATACCAGCGCCACAGTCAGGCGTCCCCACTCGATGGTGCTATCCGGATGGTGGAGAGGCTTCTCCAATTGGTAGGAGTGACGTTCACCCGCTATCAATTGACGAAACATTGCTGATTCCATTCCTGACTTATCTAAATTCATCCATGTCATCAAAGTGGGTGCTAATTCATCAGCCGGACAACCGAGCATTGCCTGTAGTTTCGGGTTATATTCGATCAGGTTACCCTGATGATCCAAAAGTCCTAACCCAATGACCGTGTGCTTCACAATGGAGTCAAACAGGGGATGATTGTGGGATTGCATGGAATCTTTATAGCGTGCGATCGTTAAATCTTGCAACCGCCAGCGCAATCCAATCACCTGACCCGATGGGTTTTTCACAGGCGCGACGGTTAGGGAAGCGAGGAAGGAGGTATTACTACGGGGTTGAATCTGGACGGGCCAATTATTGATTGACTCACCCCGTTGTAACTGACTCAACTTGTAAAAAAAATCGCGCCGTTCCTGGGTAGCGACAAAAACGGCTAAAGATTTGCCCACCAGACGTTCTGGAGAAAAGTTGAGCATATTGGCGGCGGCTTGATTTGCCTCAAAAATGATCGCGTCGGGATTGGTGACGAGGTAACCATCGGGGGCAAACTCAAACAATTCCCGGTAACGCTGGCGTTCAGCTTCTATGGTAATCTTGCTTTGCGCTAATTTATCATTTTGTTGGCGTAGTTCTCCGGCAGCAAATTGCAATTCTTGCAGGGAATGAGACAGTTGTGTCAAACTCTCCAGTAATAAGTGTTGCTGCTGATTCGACATTTCCTCTGTGCGTAAAGACGCCTGTATTGGCAATTTAAATACTTCGTGTGCTTGTTGCCAAAGCGTCTCTACACGTCTGAGGGATAGGGAAATCTGTTGGTCAAAGGTTTCTGCGGTCATCTTCTACTACACAAATAGCTGCACCCTTTTAACCTCCCTATTTTCTACTATTGTTCCGGACTTTGTCTTGATAGAACAGGCTATTCGGGTATATGACCAATGACCAATGACCAATGATTATTCCTCCCCCTTAACCACTAATACTGAACAAGGGGCATCAGCTACCACCTGACTACTTACCGAACCTTGCACAATGCGCTGTAAGCCCGTTAGTCCACGAGTACCAATCACAATTAAATCCGCGTGATAAATATGAGCAAGGCGAATTATTTCTGCGGAAGGGTCACCGTTAACAATTTGAATTTCACTGGGACAAGGTAGTTTAGCTTGATACAGTTGCAGTTGCTGTTCGGTTTCTTGGTAAAGGAACTCCTCAGAAGGGTGTGGGCGATCAAGGGGGATGTCCATTTCAGGATCTTGAGGAAGAATGACATGGCACAGGATAATTTTGGTGGCTGATGTTATTTGTAGGTTGTCTAGGGTTTCAATTAAGCGATATGTTGGCTTGGAGCTCTCGATAGCTACCAGAATCGTCTTTAGCACCAAAATTTCTCCTCATCGTGAGCGATTGTGAGCGATTGGCTCCCACCAATAGGAATTTTCCCTCTTGAGCAGAGGTTTTGTCTACTGGCTTGACAAATTGTTATTGTCATTCGTCATTCCTTGTGAATGATTGAGGACGAATGACTGACGGATAACTCACCAATTCAGTCAATCGTGCCTTTCGCCAAAGGTTCGTAAGCGCACGGAATCCCCATGAGAGGGTAATCCTTCGGCTTGTGCCAACACCTGAATGGCGCAAGCCATTTTATTCAGGGCGGTTGAGGAATATTGAATCAGACTCGAGTGCTTCATGAATGTCTCAACACCCAACGCCGAAGCATAGCGAGCAGCACCGGAGGTGGGTAAGGTGTGATTGGGTCCGGCGATATAGTCCCCAACGGCTTCTGGGGTGGATGTTCCCAGGAAGATGGCACCAGCATGGCGGATCTTTTCGAGTAAGTCCCAGGGTTCGGTGATTTCTAATTCTAGGTGTTCGGGGGCAAACTCATTGGATAATTCTGCGGCGATTTCCAGGGAATCGACGACTACTATTAATCCGTAGTGCGCGATCGCTTTTTCGGTAAGTAGGCGTCGGGGATGATCCTGAAGTTGCCGTTTGACTTCGACTTGCACGCTTTTTGCCAGTTGAGCGTCTGTCGTCACCAGGATAGCCGCGGCTAGCGGGTCATGTTCTGCCTGCGCCAATAAATCGGCGGCGATATAGACAGGGTTGGCAGCACTATCGGCAATAATCAGTACCTCCGATGGACCTGCCAGAGAGTCAATACCCACAGTCCCGTAGATGAGTTTCTTTGCCAGGGTGACGTAGATATTTCCTGGACCTGTAATCACATCCACCTTGGGAATGGTTTCGGTGCCGTAAGCTAAAGCCGCGATCGCTTGGGCGCCTCCGATACGGTAAATCTCGCTGACTCCGGCTTCTTGGGCGGCGACTAACACGGCTGGATTAATCTTTTTCTCCAAGCCCGGTGGTGTGACCATGACGACTTGAGGCACTTTTGCCACTTTAGCCGGAATCGCATTCATTAACACCGTACTCGGGTAAGCGGCTCGACCGCCAGGAACATAGAGTCCGGCGCGATCCACTGGCGTGTAACGTTTGCCCAGCACCACCTCATCATCGCCAAAGTGCACCCAAGATTTGGGGACACGTTGTCGGTGAAAGGCTTCAATCTGCTGTGCTGCCAACTGAATCGCATCCAGGAGTTCCTTGGATACTTGCTGGTAGGCAGCATCCAGTTCTGAGCCACTGACACGCAGTTGCTCAGGGGTTAAGCATTGATGATCGAATTCTTCGGTATAGTGCAAGAGGGCTTTATCCCCTTGGCGTTTTACCGTCTGCAAGACTTCTCGCACCGTCGCCTCTTTGTGCATGATTCCATCGTGGGAGGTGCGATCGCAGATCCGCCGTAGTTCAGTTTTTGCCTCAGCCTGCTGAGTGATTATTCGCAGCATGGAGTCGGTGTGCCTATCATGAGGTATTACCCGTGGGAGACTAGGATAGGATGAGGGAGTTCCCTGACCGGGAGTCCTCCTTTCCTAGTCTCTCTTCTCTAGCTTACCTGGATTTTTCTGGAGTCGCGATACTTTTGACATAGATGTTATAGTGGTTGTTCTGGTATTTTGGAATATTGGTAATCGTAAACGTTAGTTTTCCTGAAGACTCCTGTGGCTAATAGCAAGTCTGCTCTTAAACGTATTAAAATCGCTGAACGGAACCGAGTTCGCAATAAAAGCTATAAATCAGCGGTGAGAACGCTGATGAAAAAATATTTTGAGGCGGTTGAGGATTACGCCCGTCAGCCGTCGCCTGAATCGTTGCAGGATGTGCAAAATCGCCTGTCTGCGGCGTACAGTAAAATAGACAAAGCCGTGAAGCGGGGCATCCTGCACAGTAACAATGGTGCCCGCAAAAAGTCCCGCTTAGTCAAGCGGTTCAAGAATGTACAAGCTCAAATGAACCCAGCATCGGCTGAAACATCAGAGGCGTCATAATTAGCTGATCTAGGGATGGGAACACCCGGAATCAGCATCGGGCAAGTAGATCGCCAAGAAATTGGGCATATAAGTTAGTCAGGTGAGTTACATCTGAATATCTGGCACAATTTTCAGCAAGCCCCGGCATCAGCCAAGAACTTGAGTTCTTGGCTTAGAGCTACTGCCCGTCTTAGGTAAGAATTGAGCAGGAGAGGACACAATGTCAATACAGTTGATAGATACCCATGTTCATATCAACTTCGATGTCTTCGAGTCTGATCTAGAAGCCGTGCGCGATCGCTGGCGGGATGTCGGCGTTGTACGGCTGGTACATTCCTGCGTCGAACCCTCAGAGTTTTCGGGGATTCAAAATTTGGCTGATCGGTTCCCAGAACTGTCTTTTGCCGTCGGCTTACATCCCCTAGATGCCCACAAATGGACGCCCGAAATGGCGGATCAAATTCGGGACTTAGCCAGTTCTGATACCAGAGTGGTGGCAATTGGGGAAATGGGGCTAGATTTTTATAAAGCCGAAAACCAACAGCAGCAAAAGGAGGTATTTACCGCACAACTCGCGATCGCCCACGAACTTAAGTTACCCGTGATTATTCACTGTCGCGACGCCGCCGCCGATCTACGTGATTGGGTGCAGCAGTTTGAAAAAGAGGTGGGATCAATACAGGGGGTCATGCATTGTTGGGGGGGAACGCCTGAGGAAACTCAGTGGTTTTTGGATCTGGGCTTTTATATTAGTTTCAGTGGTATTGTCACGTTTAAGAACGCCACAGCCATTAAAGAATCAGCCGCCCTAGTACCGCGCGATCGCCTGCTGATTGAAACCGATTGTCCGTTCTTAGCCCCTGTACCCAAGCGCGGTAAACGAAATGAACCGGCTAACCTGTACCATATTGCTGATTGTATTGCCAAACTGCGGCAGATTCCCCTGGAAACGTTGGCACAAGAAACCACCCAGAATGCCTGTCGGCTGTTTAATTTGACCGTACCTAGCCGGGAACAGACAGGACAACTGTCCTAGATTGCTGATTCTTTGAACCGCCGTTTGTGCTTAAAAAAAGCCAAACCTCAAAAACTCAGGCTTTCGGTAGCGCACAAAAAAGGAGGAGTTAACCGGGATTTAGTATAAATCCTGTTGGGCTTGCGCCATAATTGATTAAGAAGAGTTACTATGAATAAAATTTTCTCAAGTTCCATCCCGTTGTCACCGCCTGCCCCGAAACAATCCTTAATCAATGCCAAACTGCCAGCGAGGAACAGATGCCGCCTATTGTATCTAATTGTAGATTAACCCGTTCCGAAAAACCTATGCAGATCTAGTCAGAGCTAGGCATATCTGTACACAGTCGGAACGTGCAGACTAAGACTCATCGCAGTCTACGTTAGACAGGTCACGACACCAGCCATATGAACGCCAGCATCATGCTCTGTCGAATTCAGTTAAGCAATCAGTGAACAGGTTTATAGCTGTAGTGCTGAATTCGTCAAAAGCCCGTCTAACATTGTCGAGGCAAACTTTACTTAGCAATAAGGTTGACAGAAGATGTCA
>NZ_JAVJZI010000059.1:0-5900 GCF_040223135.1 Coleofasciculus sp. G3-WIS-01 | reverse complement strand
CCGGGGGTTGGTGAACCGGGGGTTGGTGAACCGGGGGTTGGGCGAAGCATTCGCGTTGAAACTTTGGTAGAAAACCGATCAATTTGGGCGCGAATGCTTCGCCCCTACGAATGCATCTGCATCTCTATCGTCCTTGTTTAGAAGAGGCGATCGCAACAATACCAATGCCTAATCACTAAATATAGGGTTAACCCGAATGATGTATCCTTATATATGGGGTAAAAAGGTTGATCCGCTTATCATGAACGTGAGCGATCGCGCCCGTTATCAATAGCCCGATCCTATCGCCCCTTAACTGAATCCTTATCTGTGTAAGTTCTATGTCCTTCGTCGGTCTACATATTCACAGTGACTACAGCTTACTTGATGGCGCGTCCCAGCTACCGCAATTAGTGGATCGGGCGGTGGAATTGGGTATGAGTGCGATCGCACTGACGGATCATGGGGTAATGTACGGCGCGATCGAGTTGATTAAAGTCTGTCGGGGGAAAGGGATTAAGCCGATTATCGGCAATGAAATGTATGTGATTAATGGGGATATTCAGGATAAGACGAAGAAGAAACAGCGCAAATACCATCAAGTTGTCTTAGCTAAAAATACCCAAGGCTATAAAAATTTAGTCAAACTGACGACAATTTCTCATCTGAAAGGAATCCAAGGAATAGGAATTTTTCAGCGTCCTTGTATTAACAAAGAATTACTTAAACAGTACCGTGATGGATTAATCGTCACCAGTGGTTGTTTAGGCGGAGAAGTCCCCCAAGCGATTCTCAAGGGTGACGTGCAAAAAGCGCGAGAACTTGCCAAATGGTATAAAGAGGTTTTTGGCGACGATTATTATCTAGAAATTCAAGATCATGGGTCGATTGAAGACCGGATTGTTAACGTAGAAATTGTTGAAATTGCCCGTGAATTAGAGATTAAAATCGTCGCGACGAATGACTCCCATTTTATCTCTTGTTACGATGTCGAAGCCCACGATGCCTTACTCTGTATGCAGACGAGTAAATTAATTGCAGAAGACAAGCGGATGCGCTACTCCGGTACCGAGTATCTCAAGTCCGCAGAGGAGATGGCACAGCTATTTCGAGATCATTTGCCCTTCGGAGTGATCCAAGAGGCGATCGCGAATACTCTGGAGGTAGCTGAAAAGGTTAAACGTTACGACATTATGGGGGAACCGCGCATCCCCGATTACCCGGTTCCCCAGGGTCATAGCGCCAATAGTTACTTAGAAGAAGTCACTTGGAATGGACTATTAAATCGCATGGGATGCCGTTCTCGCAGTGACATTGATCCCGTCTATAAAGAACGGCTGGAATATGAGCTGAAAATGATGCAAGAGATGGGATTTTCTACCTATTTTCTAGTCGTGTGGGATTATATTAAATATGCCAGAGATCAGAAAATTCCCGTGGGTCCGGGACGGGGTTCAGCAGCGGGTTCTTTAGTTGCCTATTCCCTGAGAATTACTAATATTGATCCAGTGCATCATGGGCTTTTGTTTGAGCGCTTTCTCAATCCAGAACGGAAGTCTATGCCGGATATTGATACCGATTTCTGTATTGAACGCCGGGATGAGGTGATTGAGTATGTCACCCGGAAATATGGGGCAGATCGGGTGGCACAAATTATTACCTTTAACCGGATGACCTCGAAAGCCGTATTAAAAGATGTCGCCAGGGTTTTGGGTGTTCCTTATGGGGAATCGGATCGGATGGCGAAAATGATTCCAGTTTCACGGGGAAAACCTACGAAGTTAAAGGTAATGATTTCTAAGGACACACCCTCACCAGAGTTTAGAGATGCTTACTTAAATAACCCCGAAGTGCAGCGCTGGCTGGATATGGCAATTCGGATTGAAGGAACCAATAAAACCTTTGGCGTTCACGCGGCGGGGGTGGTGATTTCTGCCGAACCTTTAGATGAAATTGTTCCCTTGCAGGTGAATAATGAAGGAGCGGTGATTACCCAGTATTTTATGGAAGACTTAGAATCTCTGGGACTGTTGAAGATGGATTTTCTAGGTCTTAAAAATTTAACCACCATTCAAAAAGCGGCGGAATTGATTCGCAAAAATAAAGATCTCACCTTAGATCTCGATCACTTACCCCTGGCTGAACGGAAGGCGTTTCAGATTTTGGCAAAGGGGGAATTTAAGAAAATCCCGGATGATATAAAACTGACCTATCAGCTTTTAGAGAAAGGCGAGTTAGAGGGAATTTTTCAGTTAGAATCCTCTGGGATGCGCCAGGTGGTGCGGGAGCTAAAACCGTCGAGTATTGAAGATATTTCTTCGATTTTGGCATTGTATCGCCCCGGACCTTTGGATGCGGGTCTGATCCCTAAATTTATTAACCGGAAACACGGGAAAGAAAAGGTTGAGTACCAACATCCGCTATTAGAGCCAATCCTAAAAGAAACCTATGGTACGCTTTGTTATCAAGAGCAGATCATGAAAATGGCTCAGGATTTGGCGGGGTATTCCCTGGGTCAAGCGGATTTGCTACGGCGTGCCATGGGAAAGAAGAAAGTTTCAGAAATGCAAAAACATCGAGACATTTTTATTGATGGTGCGGCGAAAAATGGTGTAGCGAAGCGAATTGCGGAAGAGTTATTCGAGCAGATGATACTATTTGCTGAATATTGCTTGAGTTATGACACGCAGATTCTCACGGTTGAATATGGCGCTGTGGCGATTGGGGAAATAGTAGAAAAGGGAATTGATTGTACGGTTTATAGTGTGGATGAGCATGGCTATGTTTACACCCAACCCATTGTACAATGGCATAATCGTGGCGAACAAGAGGTGTTTGAATATCTGTTAGAGGATGGTTCGACAATTCGGGCGACAAAAGACCATAAGTTTATGACAGATAAGGGTCAAATGTTACCGATTGATCAGATATTTGAGCAAGGATTGGAGTTGAAGCAGGTGGAGGTATTGCAACCTGTTTTTTAAGCAGGGAAAAGGTAGAAGGTCAAGTAAAGTGAACCAGGTTCGCGCCAAACTGAATACTTCGCCACTTTCGTGTCTCTCTAGGAGATATAACCAATGATTGCTCAAGCTCAACTCCAACTGATGACTCCCCAAGACTATCTGGAATGGGAAGAGCAACAACCTATAAAATACGAATATATCAACGGGGAAGTTTATGCCATGACAGGCGGGACTATCCCCCACAATGACATTGCCTTAAACCTTGCCTCTGCCTTTAAAAACCATCTGAGAGGGAAAGGCTGTAAAGTCCAAATAGCGGATGCTAAAGTCGGGATTTCAACCAAAGGTCCCTTTCACTATCCCGATGTCATGGTGAGTTGTGACCCACGCGATCAAAAAGCTAGAAAAATTATCTATCATCCTTGTTTAATCGTAGAAGTTTTATCGCCCAGTACAGAAGCGTTTGATCGAGGTAAAAAATTCAAACATTATCGTCGGATTGAGACCCTAAAAGAATATATTCTCATCGATTCTGAAAAAATGAGTATCGAGTGCTATCGCCTTAATGAAAGAAACAAATGGGAACTGACCTCTTATTCTCTTGAGGAAGCCGCAGATACTCAATCGGAATTGAATGTTGAATTTACCAGCATTAATTTCCAGTGTCCCATCTCTTTGGTTTATGAAGATGTAGTCTTTCCTGAAGAAAGTATAGAGTGAACAGTATATCCAAGCTCGATTCCCTACTTCTCTAATAAGTTATCAATGTAAATCAACCGAAAATCCCTACGTTAGGGACAATCGCGATTAGAAATAGTTCTATCGGGTAAAGTGGTATTACAGAATACTGCACCGGTTAAATCGGCATCTTGTAAGTTAGCACGACTTAGGTCAACATCCCAGAGGTTGGCTTCGCGCAAATCAGCATCAGTTAAAAAGCTATTACTCAAATTAGCACCTCTGAGGTAAGCGCCATTTAAATTTGCATTATTAAGTCTGGCATTACTCAGGTTAGCTTCTCTGAGATTAGCGGCTTGCAGATTAGCACCATTGAGTCGAGCATTATCCAGATTAGCACGTCTGAGATCCGCGCCTCTGAGTTCGGCTAAGGTGAGAATCGATTGAGACAGATTAGCTTCACTCAAGTTGGCTAAACTTAACAGTGTTTGGGTTAAGTTCGCACCAATGAGAGTAGCATTACTTAAGTTAGCCGCTTTGAAGTTGGCTTCTCTGAGATCTGCACCCCTGAGATCTGCACCACCCAGAAAGGCGCGAGTTAGATCAGCATTTTTTAAGTCAGCGTTACTGAGGTTGGCATTAATCAGGTCAGCATATTTGAGGTTAGCATCACTGAGAGTCGCTTGGGTGAGGTTAGCTTGACTCAAGTCAGCGTATGTCAAAATACTTTGACTCAGGTTACTATTACTCAGATCGGCATTTGTCAAGTCACAGGTAGAACATTCGCCAGTCTCTTGTAACTGTTTCAGATGGTCAGGATTTTCCGCGTTTAGGGGAGTGGCTGACAAAAAGGGCGTTAGGAGTAAGAAGATCGGCAGAATGTTGAGTTTCATCTGATTGGTGATTAGGGATTCTTCCATGACACAACCACAAACCCAATCCTATAGGTATTTTTCGGTAATCTGGGCAGAAGCGATCGCAAAAATTCAGCAATTTCACTGATTCTAACTCCTAGAGTAACGGATTATGCTTAAAAAGCAAGGACAAGGAAGCAAACTCTCAGTTTTAGATGCAGTTACCTGGTAGCTATCTTTAGCTGCCAGGATTTTCCTTTAGATTGCTTAATTTTTTAGACGCCTTGGTTCTGTGGGAGCGGGTAAGTCTCTTCCTTTGAAGAATTATCCCGGCTCAAAAATCCCTATCAAGACTGAGGCGATCGCTAATTGTTATCGGTCAAAATAAAGCTAATTACTGAGAACTCACAGTTAGTCTACTCCTCTAGACTTATGCCTAAAGATACTTACCAACAATCACTCGAAGCTGCTACCGCCAGATATCACGCTTTATTATGCCAAAGCTATAGTCAACTCAGTTTGGAGGACAAAATCTTTCTGGAAAATTTCCGCTATTATAAACAAATGTCCTTGAATCAGGTGGTTCAAGCCTTAGACGCTCAACTGAGGCAGATTCAAGGTAAGGATTATTGGAGTACCCGTCAAAATACTAAGCTATTTAATTGTAGTATCGACCGATAAGCTCCGAAAAAATATTATTTGATCCAAGGGTTGGGGGAGAGGGCGACCGAGCAAATTGAGTATTACCTGCGCATCCGCCTGGGAATCAATTCCCAGGCTCATAGCCAAAGTCGTCTTCAGACGACTCAGCAATAATACCAGCTCATCCCGATTATCAGGATATAATTACATTTAGAAGAATGATGATGTATTATTCAGTCCGTTTAAACGGACTTTAACTATGAGCCTTGAAATTGATTTCAAGGCGGTGTGACAGCGTGGTAATAAATCCAATCAATATACTAACGGGATGTAAATTAATTGAAGATGGTGTGACAGCGTGGTAATAAATCAAATCAATATGTTAACGGGATGGAAATTAATTGAAGATGGTGTGACAGCGTGGTAATAAGTGCCAATCAATATGTTATCATTGGTGGAAATTAATTGAAGATGGTGTGACAGCAGGGCAATAAATCCAATCAATATATTAACGGGATGTAAATTGATTAAAGATGGTGTGACAGCGTGGTAATAAATCCAATCAATATGTTAACGGGATGGAAATTAATTGAAGATGGTGTGACAGCGTGGGAATAAGTCCCAAACAAAATGTTAACATTGGTGCAAATTAATTGAAGAGGGTGTGACAGCGTGGTAATAAGTCCCAATCAATATGTCATCATTGGTGGAAATTAATTGAAGATGGTGTGACAGCAGGGCAATAAATCAAATCAATATGTTATCATTGGTGGAAATTTATTTC
>NZ_JAVJZI010000058.1:0-28982 GCF_040223135.1 Coleofasciculus sp. G3-WIS-01 | reverse complement strand
TTGTATTTACATTACCACAATAGTAGAACGTTATCCGAATTATTTGACTGGCGAATTTATTCGCTACCTAGACGGTTCGCTCGGTTTCATCTCCCAGCTAAAGAGCGTGGGAGCCTTCACCCATCGCTTGAACGGTAACTGTGCGATCGCGCGGTTCAATCGTGCTTGTACCACCCGATCCGACTCTTGAGTCAACGCCTGTTGTAAGGGAGGCATAACTTCTGGCTGGGCAATATCTTGTAAGGACGCGATCGCAGCATAACGCAGCGCCCAATCCTCTGGTGTCAGTAATGCCCAGGTCAATTTGTCTATGGCTTGACTAATAATTGCTGCATCCTTGGCTAAACTGCCAATCCTTCCTAACCCTCGTGCAGCTACGCGCCGGACATTTCCTTGACAGTGATTCGCGACGGATGTGCCGACGACATCCTCTAACAAACTCAGCGCCTTTGGGTCACCAATTCGGGCTAAAGCCTGAATGATATGGGCTTGCACAGCCTGGTCACCCGAGGCATCAAAGGCGGCAATTAAAGGATTAACGCTGGCTGATGCCAATTCTACTAATCCGTCTACAGCGGCGGCTGGGACAGCCGGATGATGATGACTTAATGCCCCAATTAAGGCTGTGATTACATCATCGCTAGCAGGCTGCGCTTGAGCAACTAACGCCTGAATCGCTTCTACGGCTTCGTTGGGCGTAGCCGCTTGTTGTAATTTTTGTCCTTTGTTATTTGTCATTGGTCATTGGTCATTGGTCATTGGTCATTGGTCTTATATACAGTCGGGGCGGGTTTAGTTACATCTGGGTGTAACCGAAAAGATAGTAGTGAAACCCGCCCCTACACAATCTCCCCCATCTTCTGATAACTGATAACTGCTAACTGATAACTCCCTCATCTTCCCCAGCTTCCCTGCTAGAGCTGAATTAACAACTGATCAATCGTGTCAAGCAGAAACTGGCATTTATCCTGCTGGTTTAATTCGGCTTCTGTCTCACTTTCTAAGATAGCTTCTAACATCCGCTTGATATTCAGCAGTTTTAAACTATTAGGAACCTTCGCCTGAATAATCGCCTGCGCTGCGGCTAAATGACCAATCGCGCCCAGGTCAAACATCGCCGCCCAGCGCAAATACATATTGGGATGATCCAAATTCTGGATAATCCGCTCAATATATTGCGGCTCTTTTGTCAATAGATATAAATACCGAGCCGCTGCACATTGAACCCGTTCCGACTGATGGGTTAAAAAGGGTTCAATCTGGGGACGGGCTTGCCAAACCTCTAAAGTCCCTAACGCTTCAATCAAGGCTTCATAGGGTTGCTCTGCTTCAGCGTTTAGGAGATTCAGCAAGGGAGAGACAGCGCTGCGATCGCCAATTGCCGCTAAAGCCTGAATCGTTGCCTCTCGAAGGCTCAGATCCGGACAATCTAAGGCAGCAATTAACGCAGGTACAGCTTGGGGATTTTTTAACTCACCCAATGCTCGCGCCGCCTGACGTCGCAAGGGATATCCACCTGCTTGAGTACGATAGGCTTCATCTTGGAGAGCTTCACATAGCACTGTCCACGAGTCCTGTACTTTATTCTTACCCAGCCACCAAGCGGCATAATAGCGCAACTGATTATCGTCTCCTTTTAAGGCAGCGATCGCGGTTTCTGCCGAACTTATGGGTTGGGGGGGAGAAGCGGTAGTCATGTATACAAAAATTCGTAACCCTAAATCACTTTCTATTTATATTAAGTAGGCTGGTGGAAATAAACGCAACTATATTAAGTTATGTGAATAGACCTCAAACCCTTACATAAACAAATGACAAATGACGTAGCTTGCTTCTCAAGGGTAGCGAGTATGACAAATGACAAATGACAAATGACGAATGACAAATGACAAATGACAAATGACAATCTCAGCCGTTAACTTTTATTGTCCCTACCTACTTATACAAGATTCGGGTCTGATTGATAGACAATAACTGCTTATCGCCTATCCCCCAGACCCGATACAGGCTAGTACAAGGGAAGTGAATACTCCACGCTTCATTCTTACGAATAGAAGCGTGGCGTCTAGCTCCATAAATGACAGAGTAGACCCGGTATTCTCGGTTCCGTCCGGGAACTTCCGCCCGGAACAGACCCACTGCGATTTCTCCGAGTGGGTTTAATGGTTTTAAGCCAATACCTAGCTGCTATGTTGTAGCTGGCACTAAGGTCGGCGTTGTACTGCTTAAGAGTCCGAAACGTAGCCAATGCATAGTTAGACTTGGAACGTTTTACAGCCCCAGAGCCATCAAACGCATTGCTAGATGTGCCACGAGCAAAGACAAATTCGACCTTGCCACCCAGTTCTTCAAATTTCTCGGTGATGAGTTGAGCCAAGCGACTCTTCATCCAACCGTGAAATCTCTGACGCAAGCTAGAGCCTCTCTTTCCGCCCTTAGGTCGCCAGCCCTTGAGGTTCTCCAAAACGATCACATAGGCTCCATGCTCCGCGGCCCAATTCACCAGTTGCCTAGAAACCAACTGGCAGATTTGGCGGTTGATGTTGTGAGCCTTGCGGTAAATCGATTGGCAAAAACGATGGCACAGTTTGCCCGTTTTGCTCATGGTCAAACGAGCCTTGTGGCGAATAGCCTGCAATCGCTTGTCTCTTCGGTCTATGTCGGCGGCACAGTCATTAAAAAATCGGCGTGCAGTCACAGTGCCGTCAGGACTCACGATTGAAGCTACTGCAATTGTATTCAGTCCGAGGTCAACACCACAAACTTTCTGGGGTTTTCCCAGCTTGGGTGGTGTGACCTCGAATGGGATAGCAAGAAACACTCCCTTGTGATTCATCACCAATGAAGGTGACAGACTTTTGGAGTTAGGGAGGTTGTGACGCTCTCGGCGTTGGACAACTGCTATTTTTTCCCAAACCCATTCCTTGCCGTTGTAGACCTTAATCTGAACGGCATCTTCCTCGAACAGAATGCACTGCCCTCTGTCAAGTTACCCATACAATGATTCTAGCAGTGAACAACGACAAAACACTTCCAGGACTAAACTTGGTGAACTTCATCAAGAACCTGAAGTCTGTCTCTTCTCGTCGAATGCGAAAAGAGTATAGTGACTACTTGGAAAAGTATCTTTGGGGTGGTCAATTCTGGAATGATGGCTCCACGATTATTTCTGTAGGAGCTAGCGCCAGTATTGAGGTGTTGATTACTTACATCAAGAATCAAGGCAAAGCTGATAAATCCTGACCGCCGCTAACTACCGCTTGAGCCGATCGGGTACAAGCGTAGGATGCGCGGCGGAATTTTGCTCAAACATCTCTACTGAATGCATGACTTCCCAGGTAGCCTCAATCATTTCTAGCTCAAAGCATTGATGGCATAGTTGAGGTAAATGTTCGCTTCACCTGCAACATCTCCCGATAAACCATGATTGTCACGGACAAATTCGAGAGCCGCCACGTACCAACTGGACGACAAACCGAGAGCCGCATTGAATTCTTTAACGCCAGCGATCACATATTCATCCAGTGGACCCGTTCCACCCACGACGCAGCAGTAGCTGATCACACGCAAGTAGTTGTTAATATCTCGCACACACTTAGACTTGCCTTCTTGAGTCGAGGCATATTGGGGTCCCTCCATTTGAGTGGTGTAGGGGAATTTCTGATAAACATGATTAGCAGCAGCTTCAGACCATCCCTGACCATTATCAGTAAACGCTTTAGCCGCATCCAGACCAGCCTTCGCCCGACTGAAACGACCAAAAATGGCTTGCATTTCGGTGTTAGTCGGATAAGAACCGCGCACGTCAGCAGCAGCAATCGCCTCAGTAATTGGGGTTTTCATGAGTATTTTTGTTCTCCTAAATGATTGACTCGGTTAAGTTGTCAGATTGATGATCAAAAAGCCGTTTAAACTCGACCTTAAGCAACGGCGGCTGCTGCTGTATCAAAATAGCCCGCTAACTCAGACATCAGAGCGCTGCAATCTCCTTGGGTAATGCCATTGGGGTCGTTGGCAAGTGCGATCGCGGCATCTTTCATCTTTTGAATCCCGGATGCTACGGCATCTCCAGGTGTTCCTAGCGCTTGGTAGGTTTCCCGCAGACCATTGAGACAACGGTCATTCATCACACTGGCATCCCCTGCCACCATGGAGTAGGTGACATAACGGAGAATAAAGCCCATGTCACGGATACAAGCAGCATGGTTGCGGTGATGGTCACAAGGACCACCAGGAGCGAACACTTGGGGACGCTCTGCCACTAATCCTCGGTACGCATTGGCGACTATGGAAGAAGCGTTACTGGTGAGACGGTTCACCGTATCTAAACGCTTATTGCTTTCCGACACCATCGCTGAAAGGGCGTTGATTTGATCGCCACTCAGATAGGCACCACTTTTATCGGCTTGCTCTACCACTTTGGAAAACGCATCAAGCATTTTATTAATTTCTCCTAGCTAAACTTTGTTTGAACGAACGAACGATTGATCGACGTGGCGAGATCCGCCTAAGTCTGGCATTGGGTCAAATCCAGCCCTGAAAGAATTTATCGGATTATCTTGGTCAATTTTCTGGCATCGGCGGCACTATCGACATAACCAGTACGACACTTTAGGCGACTCTGGCAATCAATCCTTTCACCGCTTATACAACCATCCGCAAATCCTAGACTTCAGGGAAAGTTTGGTTCTGCCCCAAATAACCCATAGGTTTCTTTATACAATATGCTGAAGATTTTTAAACATTAAAAAATATTAACTTGTATGTCATTGTACAGGATTTTGCTCAAACCTTCTCAGATAAAGCCCTAAGCATAGTTCAGTTGATTAAAGTTTTTACATTTTGCAAAGTATTGAGCTGTCAAATGTTTACTTTTGTTAAGACTACGACGCCGAAAATTTACGCGCAATCTTAGATGTAGCCGTCACTTCAGTTTGGTAATCCCGTCTGGCACACCATCTCAGCCAATGTAATGTTTCTTAACAAAATGGGGTGTTGAAGCAATGCTGCAGGGGATTAAGACAGATTAAGGAAAGTGTTATCTAAAGAAAATTAGAGCATTGAGGCAGTATTAGTTTGTGACAATGAGATAGGGAAGCCTTCAGCCAGTAACCCTATTGAGTATATCTACTTAAGTAATTGTTACTAAATTTCTCATAAAGGCGAGAAGACGTGGCTCAAGATAACCGCCCCGATACAGAACTTGACAATGGGGATTTGGCGCGATCGCGAAATCTGTAGCCGTCTCGTGCTGCTAGTTTGAGCAGGTTTGGCATCCTCAGGATTGGTGAGCTTGATCAGCCAACGCTTAAAAACTTAACAATTTGTAACAAATAAAAACTCAACATCATTGTATAAAAGAAACCTGAAGGGTACAGATGACAGGCAAACGTTAACCCAAACACCAGATGACCGCGATTGTGGGGATTCTCATAAAAAGCCGGAAATCTTCTCAGGTTTCTTAACGCTCCGTTTACGTTTTCGTTCTGAGAACGTGATCGGTAGCAGCGAGAACAGACCAGAAGAGGTGTAAGGGTTTCACTGTCTCGACCTAACCTGTCTAGATTTCAACCCTAGACTCAACCAAGCAAAGGAGGATTTGAGTTCATGTTTGATGCATTCACCAAGGTGGTAAGCCAAGCTGATGCGCGAGGCGAAATGCTGACCGGCTCTCAGTTAGATGCTTTGAATGCAATGGTGGCAGAAAGCAACAAGCGGATGGATTCCGTTAACCGGATCACCAGCAACTCTTCTAAAATCGTTGCTGACGCGGCTCGTGCTTTGTTTGCGGAACAGCCTCAGTTAATTGCTCCAGGTGGTAACGCCTACACCAGTCGTCGGATGGCGGCTTGCTTGCGGGATATGGAAATCATCCTGCGCTATGTGACCTACGCAATTTTTGCCGGGGATTCCAGTGTACTCAATGATCGCTGCCTGAATGGTTTGCGTGAAACCTATGTAGCGCTGGGCGTACCGGGATCTTCTGTTGCGGCTGGCGTGCAAAAAATGAAAGAAGCCGCGCTCACACTTGCGAATGACCGTAATAATATCACTCCTGGTGATTGCAGCTCTTTAATGTCCGAAATCGGTAGCTACTTTGACATGGCTGCCAACGCGGTTGCCTAAAACAAGGTAAAAAAAGATTGCCTGTTGAAGTTTAAACTTCATCAAAACGTTTGAAAAAGTAAGCAAAAGATTAAGGAGATATCTCGACGATGAAGACGCCATTGACAGAAGCAGTCGCCGCTGCCGATTCCCAGGGACGTTTCTTAAGCAGCACCGAAATCCAAGTTGCGTTTGGTCGGTTTAAGCAAGCTCAAGCCAGCTTACAAGCAGCTAGAGCCTTAACTGACAAAGCACAAATGCTGATTGATGGTGCAGCTAACGCGGTGTACCAAAAGTTCCCCTACACCACTCAGATGCAGGGACCGAACTACGCTTCTACTCCTGTAGGGAAAGCCAAGTGTTCTCGTGACATCGGTTACTACCTGCGGATGGTAACCTACTGCTTAGTTGCAGGTGGCACAGGTCCGATGGATGAGTACCTGATTGCTGGGATTGATGAAATCAACAGCACCTTTGAACTGTCTCCTAGCTGGTACATTGAAGCCCTCAAGTACATCAAAGCTAACCATGGCTTGTCTGGCGATCCCGCCGTTGAAGCCAATTCCTATCTTGACTATGCGATCAACGCCCTGAGCTAGTTCGATCGTCTTGCCCGGAAAGGCAAGCAGTTGTTAGCTGGCAAGGGTTAGCAATTGTTTGCGTTTCCGGGTATCGTTTTATTCATTTTCAGGGAGGGTTAAGATGACAAGTTTAACGGCAGCAAGGCGATTAGGAATTGCGGCATTTGCTGAGTCTCCAAAAGTGGAGCTGCGTCAAAATTGGACAGAAGATGATTTGCAATTGGTGATCCGATCCGCTTATCTACAAGTCTTCGGAAACGATAACTTGATGGAATTTGAGCGGTTAACCAGTGCTGAATCATTGCTGCGCCATGGCGAAATAACGGTTCGCGATTTTATTAGAACCCTGGGTCAATCGGAACTATACCGGGAAAAGTTTTTCTACTCCACCCCACAAGTGCGATTTATCGAACTGAATTATAAGCACTTTTTGGGACGAGCGCCCTACGACCAGTCAGAGATTGCCTATCATACTGACCTGTATGATCAACAGGGGTATGAGGCGGAGATCAACTCCTACATTGACTCAATGGAGTATCAAGAGAACTTTGGTCAGTCCATTGTTCCCTATCCGATTGGATTTGAAACCCAACGTAGTCAGAAAACCGTCGGGTATAGCCGGATCTTCCAACTATTTGGCGGATTAGGCAGTAGCGATCGCACTCAGCCGGCGGGGAATCGTTCTCGTCTGTTGCGGGAAGTCGCACTGAATACCTCGTCTCCGATCTACGCTGATCGGCAAGGACAAGCGATCGTGGGTACTCAGGGCGGAACTCGCGAGCAGATTTATATCGTGCGGGTGATTCAAATCCCCAAACCCGGACGCATGACCCGAATCCGCCGCAGTCAGACGGAATATTACGTCCCTTACGAGCAGCTTTCCCAAAAGTTACAACAAATCAATAAGATGGGCGGTAAGGTGACGAACATCATACCCGCTTAAAGATAGTACAGATAGTACAGACCAAACTGGCGCGTCTGTACAACCATAAACCGCTCGCAACCAAGCGGACTAACAAAATATTATTGCCTGTGGAAGACGGGCAGCTGCCTGTGGACGCGGAGTAAGACCAATAGAGGGCAACCTTTGGAGGCGTCGGCGGATGAAGCGGGAAATCCCAAAGACGAATAAGACCGTCCTTGTTTTTAAAAGGTTGGAAGCCAAATAAGAGCGAAGCAAGTTGGGGTACTTCACGATTTCAACATTGGCGTTTAATCAGGAGAAATTTAAGTGGCTATTACGACAGCAGCTTCCCGACTAGGGACAGAAGCGTATAGTAATCCAACTCCAGTAGAATTGCGCCCCGATTGGGTTGAATATGACATCCAAGCGGTCATTCGCGCCGTATACCGTCAACTGTTGGGCAATGACTATGTGATGGCGTCTGAACGCTTAACCAGTGCCGAATCATTGCTGCGGAACGGGTATATCAACGTGCGTGAGTTTGTGCGTTGCGTTGCCAAATCAGAACTTTATAAAACCAAGTTTTTCTACGGCAGTTTTCAAACTCGTGTAATTGAACTCAATTACAAGCACCTATTGGGTCGCGCACCTTACGATGAGTCTGAGGTAATTTACCACCTGGATCTGTACGAAACTCAAGGGTACGACGCTGATATTGACTCTTACATCGATAGTGCAGAGTATCAAGAAAACTTCGGCGACTATATCGTTCCTTATTATCGCGGTTTTGCAACTCAAAGGGGTCAGAAAACTGTCGGGTTTACCCGTATGTTCCGACTGTATCGCGGTTATGCCAATAGCGATCGCGCCCAGTTGGAAGGAAGTGACTCGCGTCTGGCGACTGAGTTGGCGCAGAATTTTTCGTCAGCCGTTGTGGGACCATCGGGTGCAAATGAAGGCTGGGCATATCGCCCGTCTGGGAAGGGTGAAACGCCCAGTAAGGCATTAGGGGGTTCTGTCCCTTATGGCACACAAGGCAAAGTTTATCGCATCGAAGTATCGGGCATTATTAATCCCAGATATCCGAAAGTTCGTCGCAGCAGCAAAGCCTTCTTAGTTCCTTATGAGGAACTATCCAACAAACTCCAACAGATTAACCGTCTGGGGGGTAAAGTGGCTAGCATTACACCTGCTTAGTAGAAGAAGGCAGAAGTTGACCTAATTTAGATGGGACTGGGGACTGGAGAGATTAGGACTAGAGAGAAAATAGCGGAAATCGCTATATTATTTCTAATCTCCTAACTCTTGAGACTCTAGTCCCATTGGTATGTCGATTTAGCGGAAAAGTTGAGAATGAAGCCGGATAAAAATAGCTGTTTATCGGTCTAAATCAGAAACTTGGATGATTGATAATTAAATAGTTAAAAAAGGAGAATTGATTACTATGCTAGGTCAAGTAGCAACAAGCAGTGCGGCTAACACTCCATCGGGGAGTCGTTTCTTTACCTATGAAGTCACGGGTTTGCGTCAAAATGAAACCAACGACAAAAATGAATACCCCTTTCGCAAAAGCGGCAGTGTCTTCATTAAAGTGCCTTACAATCGCATGAATGAAGAAATGCGCCGCATTACCCGCATGGGAGGGACAATTGTCAATATTCATCCCGTGAATTCTGGCAGTTAGTTGGCTGATTAAATTAAACTGAAGGCTGGTAAACGGTAAGGGGTAAGGGGTAAAAAAATACTTCATATCTGTTACCGATTACCAGCTAAGAAAGAATAGTGTTGACCTTTCACTTCGCTAGTCGGACATGGTGTGTGATCCTTCGCTTTGTTCAAAGGAACCGGGTTTGTCGGGGCTCTTTTGACTACTATCGTTTCTTACTTAACCCAGATATAACTAAACCCGCCCAGACGAGTGCATGACATAAGACAAATGACATTTGTAACTGAACAATCGAGTGGTGGCGAATCTTTAACAATAGAACAAGCACTCGCGAACCTCAAACAACGGGATGATTTAAGTCTTTGCTATTATGCCGCGTGGTGGCTGGGAAAATTTCGGGTTCGGGAAACTGCTGTAATTGAAGCCTTGATTGTAGCCCTAGAGGAAGAGGCAGATTGCACCGAGGCGGGCGGATACCCCTTGAAACGAAATGCAGCAAGGGCGCTGGGAAAGTTAGGCGATCGCAAAGCCGTTGCGCCTCTGATAAACTGTCTAGACTGTTCGGATTTCTATGTGCGGGAAGCCGCCGCGCAGTCGTTAGGGATGTTAGGTGATCCCGTTTGTATTCCTCAGTTAATGCGGTTATTAGAGGGTGGGATAGAAGTGGGATCACCTGTACCTGGATCACCGCACTTGGCACAACCCTACAATGCACTCATAGAGGCGTTAGGCAGTTTAAGGGCAAAAGACGCGATCGCATTAATTGAACCCTTCCTAGAGCATAATCAAGAACGGATACAGTACGCCGCCACACGAGCCATGTATCAGTTAACCGAAAATCCCGCCTATGGCGATCGCTTAGTGCAAGCCCTGAAGGGGGAAAAGTTACAACTACGACGGGCTGTATTAGCCGATTTAGGGGCGATTGGCTACTTAAAGGCAGCAGATGCGATCGCCCAAACCCTAGCTGAAAATAGTTTAAAGCTCATTTCTCTCAAAGGGTTATTAGAGCATGAAGTGAAAAACTCTGCCAGCGAATCCGTTGAGCTATCAGAAGCAGCCATCCATGTGATTAACCTGATGGATGATTTGCTATAGCCTTATATTAGCCTCGTTCCTAGGCTCTGCCTAGGAATGCTCCTTAGGAGGCTCCGCCTCCCCCTAGTAGCGGCAAAAGCAGGAAGCGATAAAGGGCGAGGATTATGGCTGAAGTTGACACGGATGAAGACTGGCGCCCCTACATAAGTACCTTATACTGATGATAACCTAGGAAACACAATATAACACCTAACGAATGATAGAACTTGATTCTCGCCTTGCGAGAATAACAAATGACAAATGACAAATGACCAAAACCTAATTCAATCCGTTGAACAAGCCGATTCTGCCCCTCGCTTAATCGCCGCCGTGCGAACCTTAGCCAATGCCAAGATAGAAGCGGGGATTCCCACATTAATTGCCGTTCTCAGTTATAACAACCCCGGTGCCGCCGTCGCCGCCGTCGATGGATTAGTGCAATTAGGAGATGTGGCAGTAAAACCATTACTTAAACTGCTTGACGAGTATAACTATGGAGGAAGGGCTTGGGCGATTCGAGCATTAGCCCAACTTGCTGACCCCAGAGCCTTAGAAACCTTACTGAATGCGGCTGAAACTGACTTTGCCCTAAGCGTGCGTCGTGCGGCGGCGAAGGGGTTAGGAAATGTACAATGGTCAAAATTGTCTCCTGAAGAAATTCCCTCAGCCCAAGGGCGAGTGCTGAAAACTCTACAGGTAACATCCTACGATCCCGAATGGGTGGTGCGTTATGCTTCCGTGGTGGGATTGCAAGGATTAGCCACAGCGTTAGCCGAAACACAACCAGATTATTGGCAGCAGATAGTTGCTCATTTTGAGCAACTGATGAAAGATGAGTCAGATTTGGCAGTTTGCACCCGCGTACAATTTGCCTTAGCGCAACTGCAACCGGAAATGGCAGAAGCTGGGTCAACAACTGCAACATCCTTATAATACGAGCATCTTGCTCGCTACCCATTGCCAATTTAAATGAGTGACAGCTTACCCCTAGCTAACAACTATAGCTTTGGCAAGCGCTCCGTTATCCGACTAATTTTCTGAACCACTTCCACAAGGCGATTACCCTCAACATGAACTTCTGGAGTTGGGTAGTGTTGCAACGTCTCGATTAGAGTAATTTTCCCATTCGGTAAAGCCGAACTCATCAAAGCGCCTCGTAAAGACTGGCGATTTGCCCGATTTGTAGGAGTATGAATGACTTGGCTGGTTTGATCCAACAGTAATTCCCCAGGGAGGCTATTGAGTACCCGATGAAGCAGGATTGGATCTACAGCCATCTCTTTTGTCAAAACTTGCCGCAACTCTGCTGGTTCTTTTCCCGCCATTTTTAGATAAGCTTGCAGTGAAGTCGAGAGTTCCCCTGTTTCCGCAAAGGTTGTTAACTCCTCTACCGATACTGTCTCTCGTAAAAATCGGTATTTTAGCACTACCGATTCTGCGGCGTCTGCACGAACACCCCACTGAAACACACCCATAAGTGTGACTAAAGTTAAAATTAAACGCTTTGAAAGTGGTAGATAGTAAGACATTTCTTAAATACCTTTTCCTTTTACTTGAGCTAAGGGTAAAGAAGTAATCTTAATTCTTCTATTCCCCCGGTGGGGATATTTTTAGTTCATGCATCTCTCTAAAGATAGAAAATACTATTTATAACTAAAATCTTTTTCCCCTTTATCATCTTGACAAATAACATTCTATCATATTTACAGCTATCAGGTAGGTGTATACTTGTCTTTAAAAATGTTATTCAACAACTATTCCGGGTCAATATTTATTGGGTTTCGGATAAAAATCTAACTTTTGACAGTTGTGCTGATGGCTACATGTCTTTCAAGTGAATCTTTCAATATGTTATTCTCTATGATCTTAAGCTTAAGCGTGAAGCAGATAAATCCACTTCCTCTAACTAATAATAATTTTTTATGCAGATCTGATTTGTTATAGAACTAAACAAGATCATTCATTAGAATTAGAACTGACAAGGTAGAAGAGATTATTCGTCAAAAGTAAGAATTTAATCTTAATGATTTTATGGTGAGAAAGCCGCAAGTCGATCGTCAGCGGGAGCATCAAGCCAACGAGCGTACATTTTTGGCTTGGCTGCGAACTTCGATTTCTTTAATCGGGTTTGGTTTTGCTATTGCTCGATTTGGCATCTTTTTACGTCAAATTCAAGTAGCAGTGACTCAAGCAGAAGTAGAAATACATCCTCTGTTCAACTCTGAGAACCTGGGAGTAATGCTGGTCGTTTTTGGAATTGTGACAATCGCCTTAGCCGCTTGGCGTTATAATAGGGTGTTTTGGTAAATTGAGCGAGGAGATTATCGACCAAATCGATTGATAATTTGGATGACAACTGGGATAGTCATGGTTCTGGGAGCTCTAAGTCTTCCGTTTGTGTTTTGGCGCAATCAGATACCCACTCCTCCAGCGTCGCCCCCAAACAAGCAACAGTCTCATTACTGAAGAATCACCAAAATTGACAGTGGAAACCCTGATGCGTTGTTAGGTAGTTAGAGGGGAATCGAACGGTGCGATCGCGTCTTCGTGTTACCTTGGCTGTAGGTCAGACTCTATTGCCATCAAAGTGGTTTAAGGTTGGTGCAAGGGATGTGGTCACGAGATCCTATAAATGCACATAAAAACCATAATGTCAAGGATGGGGAGTGAGTTTACAATAAGAAATCCTGAAACCCCTGGCTCTATCAGCACATAAAATAGCACTTCATGGTGGAACAAACTACGCTCTCTTTACCAGAAATCGATAATCAAGTTCCTGCGGTTAATCCTGTCTTTGCCCGCCACGAGACGTTTCATCCTCGGTTTGGCTGGCTGAAGAAGGGTTTTGACAAGGCGACTGAAGATCCAGGAATTTTTTTGCGCGAGGATGCACCGGTACGTTTGGGTGTGGGTAAGAATATGGTGCGCTCGATTCGTTACTGGTGTTCGGCTTTTAAAGTGCTGGACAATGATACTCCTTCAGAATTTGGCAAACAACTGTTGGCGGATAACGCTTGGGATGAGTTTTTAGAAGATCCCGCCTCGCTGTGGCTACTCCATTGGCATCTCCTCAAACCCACCTGCTCGGCGACGGCTTGGTATTTTGCGTTTCATGTCTTTCGCCCAGTTGAATTTTCAGCCGATGATTTATTTGAGGCGCTTTGTGACTATAGAGATAGTCAGGGTAGTCGTATTGTCGATGCTTCACTGAAAAAAGACATCACCTGCATCTTGCGGATGTATGTAGAACCAGATACCAAGACAGGCGTGAGTGAGGATTCCATTGACTGTCCTTTTGCTGAACTCGGCATTATCCAAACCCTAGGGAACTCCAAGCACTACAGGTTTCAAATGGGGGCAAAAGCCCATCTACCAGCCGAGGTTATCGTTGCTGCTTGTTTGGAATTTGCCGCGTTTAAAGGGAATCAGAAAACCATATCGATTGCCAGTCTTACCTTTGATCCAGGTAGCCCTGGTTTGGCGTTCAAGCTGAATGAAAGTGCCATCTGTGACGCCATCGAACAGGTTGAGCGGTTCTCAAAGGATCTCACCCTCTCTGACTCGGCGGGATTGATTCAGTTTTCCTTTAAAAAAGATGCAAAGGAGTTGGCACACGATATCCTAGACAGGTACTACAGTACGAGAAGACGCGGTGGGGCAAAGTAATGAAACGACCACTCTCTGACTATTTCAGCCTCAATCGGCGCTATTCTCGCTCGATTAATTTAGAGCGAGATTTGCAGCAACTCGATGTCCTGGAGGGCTATGTTCCCACCACTCGCTCCGTTGATGCCCTCAGACGAATTTTAGCGGGTTGGCAAGACTCCCAATCCCAGCGGGCTTGGACGTTAACCAGTGTTTATGGTACGGGGAAGTCAGCGTTTGCTCACTTTTTATCGGCTCTATGTGCCAAAGACAACGAGAGGATTAAGCAGCAGGCGCTGGAGATTGCCCGAAACGCTTTGGGCGCTGATAGTGTAGAGTATTGTCGTCTCAAGGAAACGCGAACCAAGCAAGGTTTAGTCAGAGCCGTGGCTACAGCACAGCGAGAACCGATTGGTAATACGGTGATTCGGGCTTTAGCTAGAGGGATTCGGCTGTTTTGGTCATCAGCAGAGATCTCAAAAACTGCCATTGCTGGTCAAGTTTTGGACTGGGAAGCGGCAATTGCTAATGGAGAAACCGTTGACAGCCGAGGGCTTCCTCAGATGGTGCAGGAACTCGCTCAGGCGGCTCAAACGGGTGTCTTTTTAATTATTGATGAGTTAGGCAAAAATCTGGAATTTGCCGCCTATAACGAAGGGGCGGAAGATTTATATTTGTTGCAGCAGTTAACTGAACTGCCCAGAGTTGGGCATTATCCCGTGTATATACTGGGGATACTGCACCAAGCCTTTGCTGAGTATGGTCAGAGATTAGCTAGTGTCCAACGGAACGAATGGGCAAAGATTCAAGGGCGGTTTGAAGATATTCCCTTTACAGAATCGGCTGGACAAATGGTGCGGTTGATTGGTCAAGTTATTGATCAATCCCAGGCAGAAAGTTTTCATGATGCCATCAATAACCAAGCAGAGGAATGGTTGGATGAGCGATGGAAAGACATCGCCATGGCGGAAGAACTGACACCGCAAGTTCTGGGAGCGGTGTATCCGTTACATCCCCTCTCGGCGTTGGTGTTGCCCATGCTATGCGCTAAGTATGGGCAAAATGACCGTTCACTCTTTACGTTTCTCACCAGTTCTGAACCCTATTCATTTAAGAAGTTTTTGGATGAAACAAGGGTGAATGGTGAACCATTGCCAACCCTGAAATTGGATCGGGTTTATGATTACTTCGTAGAAGCCACCGGGTTGGGTTTAGGTTCTCGATTGGGTTTGCAGCGGTGGGTAGAGATTCAGAATTTAATTGCCGATGCTAAACATCTGGATACGGATTCTCTTAGGGTTTTAAAGACCATTGGCTTGCTTAACTTAGTGACAACAACGGGTGCGGTGAAAGCCACTCACGAACTGGTGACGCTGGCAATGTGCGATTCACCTTATGAGGAACAAGAGCCGCAGTATTGGGACGATATTATTGATCGTTTATTAAGACGAAATGTGATTACCCATCGTCGGTTGTTGGATGAACTGCGGCTTTGGGAAGGCTCTGATTTTAATGTTGAGGGCGAAGTGGCGGCGCTGATTGAGCAAGATCGATCGCCTCTGTCTAGTCTTTTGTCACAAACCTATCCCCTAAAGCCGTTAGTAGCGCAACGGCATAGTTATAAAACAGGTACGTTGCGGTATTTTGAGCGACACTATGTTAATGGGACACAGGATTTAGCGCAACTGCGTTGTCAGAGTAAAGATAGCGATGGATTAATTGCTTGTTGGCTGGATGAGGAATTACCCAGTCAACCCCCGGCTTTGACAGCCGATGAGAAGCCGTTAATTGTTTTGTGTGCGAGAAAACTGGGTATTCTGCGAATTAGGGCGCTAGAATTTGCTGCACTTGAGAAAATCCAGAGTAGTGCGGCTCAACTTCAGACGGATGCGGTGGCGAGACGGGAAGTTCAGTATCGGTTATTCGAGACGAAACGATTGCTTGATGAAAGTTTGAGTCAAGCGTTTGATGTAGCGGTGAATCAGAATGTTTGTTGGATTCAGGGGAAACGAGAAACTATCCGCCATGCAACAGACTTTAATGCCAAGTTATCAGATGTTTGTGACAGGGTTTATCCAGAAACACCGATTCTTTGGAATGAGTTGATTAATCGCCGTGAACTCACTTCTCAAGGCGCTAAGGCGAGACGGGAACTAATTGAGGCGATGTTGGAAAATGCCGAGGTAGAAAAATTAGGATTAACGGGGTATGGTCCAGAAGTCGCCATGTATTATTCCTTGCTCGGTGAGACAGGAATTCATCGACAGGAGGAGGACGGTTGGGGGTTCTATCCACCGGGAAAAAATTCAGATGTATGGACGGTTTGGCAGGCAATTGAGGGGTTTAAAACAGCGGCGAATGATCAACAAAAGCCGTTAGATAAACTCTACCAAAAACTAGAATCACCACCATTCGGCGTCAAGCAAGGGTCGATTCCAGTACTGTTAGCGGCAGTTTTGCTGTACCACACCGATGATGTTGGGGTTTATAAAGATGGGACATTTATCCCGATTTTGGGTTCAGAGCATTTTGAGCTATTGGTGAAAGATCCCTCACGCTTTGCGGTTAAGTATTTTGAAGTCGTGGGGTTGCGATCGCGAGTCTTTCAGGAACTCGAAGCGGTGTTGAAATCGCCTCAGTCTCGAATGCCTACGGGAGTCAGGAATGTAACTCTGTTGGCGGTGGCAAAGCCTCTATTTCAGTTTGTGAAAAAGCTACCTGCGTACACGCTGAAAACCAAGCGCCTCAGTTCAGAAGCACAAGCGGTTTTACAAACCTTGAAGCAAGCCCAGGAACCCGATGTATTACTGTTTAAATCCTTACCTGAAGCTTGCGGATTGCCAGCCATTGGTACGAATGAAGTTGACGATGGTAAGACAGCGAAAACCTTACGGAAAAAGTTAGTGCAAGCGCTGCACGAGATTCAGACGGCTTATGACTGCTTACTGAGTGACTGTAAATCACGATTGCACGATGCCTTTGGGATTAGCAGCAATGAAGCTAAATTGCGGGAAGATTTAAGAGTGCGAGCCAGTCGTCTAGTGGGACAATGTGTTGAGAGTATGCTGAAACGTTTCATCGGAGCGGCAGTTGATGAAACCAAAACAGATACCGAATGGTTAGAAGCCCTAGTGATGATTGTGGCAGATAAGCCGGCTGAGTCTTGGAGTGATGAAGATATGACTCAGTTTGAAATTAACCTCTCAGATGTGGCTCGGCGGTTTAAGAATTTGGAAGCGTTGCGGGTAGAAATTGATGCCAAAGGTGGGGGATTTGAGGCACGTAGAATCACAGTAACTCGTCCGGATGGGCAAGAAATTAATCAAATTGTGGGAATTGATCGCGAGTCCCAGGATAGAGTTGAGGAATTGGTGGAAAACGTGCTGAAAATGCTGCCCGATAACAGGCAACTGCGACAAGCTGTTATTGCCAGACTGAATGAGAGAGTGTTTGATTTAGCGTCTGAAACATTGCCTCAAATTGGGGAAAAGCGTCAAAATCGAGGGGACGAAAAAAAAACAGGCTATGCCTAGCTTGTCATTTATGATCCGATAATAATTGTCAACAAACATAAGGGAACAGCAGCCAAGGCTTGGTGCTATGACTACAGTAACAACTCCAGTAGAAAATTCTCCGTTGATGTTGCACCTACATCCAGTGATTAATCTGACAGATGAGCAGTTTTTTGAGTTCTGTCAAATTAATCGCGACTTACGAATTGAACGCACGGCGACAGGAGAATTGCTGATTATGCCCCCCACCGGATCAGACACGGGAAATCGAAATGCTAAGTTGATTGTGCAGTTGGGAATTTGGGCAGAGCGTGACGGAACGGGGATTTATTTCGATTCTAGTACAGGCTTCACGCTTCCTAATGGTGCAAAAGTTTCCCCTGATGCGGCTTGGGTAAAACTAGAACGGTGGAACGCCTTGACTCCTGAGCAACAGAAAACGTTTGCGCCCATCTGTCCTGACTTTGTGGTGGAACTGCGATCGGCTTCTGATAATTTGACACCGCTCAAAACTAAGATGCAGGAGTACATTGATAATGGTGCGCTGTTAGGTTGGTTGATTGACCGAAAAAAGCGACAGGTTTATATTTATCGTCCAGGAGTAGCGGTGGAATGTTTGGATAATCCGGCTACGGTTAGCGGTGAGTCGGTATTACCCGGATTTGTGCTGGATTTAAGCAAAATCTGGTGAGGGTATCTAGGGAGAGCGCTGTACTATTATACCAGGCACGGTTAGAGTCTGTCATTCTGAGTCCTGAGCGAAGCGAAGGAACTGAAGCGGAGTGAAGAATCTCAACAGATGTTTCGCTGCACTCTGTTCGATTCAGTATGACAAAAGCTTAATTTGTGACCATAAACAGTATAGCAACAGCCGCCAAGGATTTTTGCCATGACAATGATTGAAACAACGACTCAAGTAGAAAATTCTCCGTTGGTGTTGCATTTACACCCGATAATTAATCTGACAGATGATCAGTTCTTTGAATTCTGTCAAATTAATCGTGACTTGCGAATTGAACGCACGGCGACAGGAGAATTACTAATTATGCCCCCCACGGGTTCGGACACGGGAAACCGAAATGCTAAGTTGAATCAGCAATTAGCAAATTGGACAGATGCGGATGGTACGGGAATTGAATTTGACTCATCATCTGGTTTTACGCTTCCTAATGGTGCAAAGGTTTCCCCTGATGCGGCTTGGGTAAAATTAGAACGGTGGAACGCCCTGACTCCTGAACAACAGAAAACGTTTGCGCCCATCTGTCCTGACTTTGTGGTGGAACTGCGATCAGCTTCTGATAATTTGACACCGCTTAAAACTAAGATGCAGGAGTATATTGACAATGGGGCGCTGTTAGGTTGGCTAATTGACCGCAAAAAGCGACAGGTTTATATTTATCGTCCAGGAGTAGCGATGGAATGTTTGGATAATCCGGCTACTATTAACCGTGAGTCAGTATTACCCGGATTTGTGCTGGATTTAAGCAAAATTTGGTGAATTTTCAGGACGCGATCGCTAGCATATTGCTCAAATTCTGAAAAAGTATCACAATCGAGAATATGAGCAAACCAGTCAGACGCATTCTCGGTCTATCCGGCGGTAAAGATAGCACAGCCCTGGCAGTCTTACTGCACAAGGAGATTCCAGATATGGAATATTTTTTTTGTGACACTCACAAGGAACTGCAAGAGACCTACGATTATCTTGACCGCATCAAAGCGCGTTTGGGAATCAAAATCCATTACCTCAGTGCCAAGCGTGGGTTTGACCACTGGCTTGATGTCTATGGGGGGGTACTTCCCTCTCCCAAGATGCGTTGGTGTACCAAGCAGATGAAGATTCTCCCGTTAGAGAAGTTTGTGGGTGACGACGAAGCCATCAGTTACATTGGTATCCGGGCTGACGAAAGTCGTGAGGGATACATCTCTACCAAGCCCAATATCAAGCCAGTCTTTCCGTTCAAGGAACGGGGGCTAGTTAAGGCAGATATTATCCGTCTACTTGAGGAAAGCGGAATTGGATTACCAGACTATTATCGATGGCGCAGTCGCTCTGGTTGCTTCTTCTGCTTCTTCCAGCGCAAATACGAATGGGTTAGACTGGCAGAAGAGCATCCCAACTTATTTAACGAGGCGGTTAAATATGAGCAAAACCACAGTGACGGAAGAACTTACACTTGGACGGAGGGAGAGACTCTTTTAGAACTACTCGATCGTA
The DNA here is from genome assembly GCF_040223135.1 of Coleofasciculus sp. G3-WIS-01. NCBI lineage: Bacteria > Bacillati > Cyanobacteriota > Cyanophyceae > Coleofasciculales > Coleofasciculaceae > Coleofasciculus > Coleofasciculus sp. G3-WIS-01. The sequence continues at coordinate 9,274 of NZ_JAVJZI010000058.1, read as the reverse complement.
AAGATGAAATCATTGCTCAACATGAGAAGGCAATGGCTAGGGAGAAAAAAGCAGCTCCTAATCGACCATTAGCTGAAGCATTGGAGGCAGTTTTAGATGAGGAAGATGATGAACTACCTTGCTTGGCTTGTAATTTATAAACAAAAATCAAGTTATTATAAACTTATTACCTTATCTGGTGAGTAGATGCAGAGAAAACAGTGGCAATTTCAGGGAGGAATGCAAATTGCAAGAATTCCATCTGTGCCAGGTTTGTATGCTTGGTACTATAGACCACTTGCTAGAGATACTCGTGCGATCAGTAAGACAATTGCCTCATTTCTTGAAGTTCCAGGAGAAATCAAGACAGAAATTCAGATGCGATATGGGATTCGTTTAGTCTCTAAATCTCCCGTGAATGTTGTTTATGGTGCTGAGAGAGAGTCACCTATAGACGTACTTAATGAAGTTATTGATTATGCTGAACAATTTCTGGTTGATTTTTTAAATTCTGATGCAGCGTATTCTTTTACAAGACCTATTTATATTGGCATTGCCAAGGATTTATACACCAGAGTTTACACTCAGCACTATTTGTCTTTAGATGCAATGTGGGATGACAACTCTTCAGTAAGTAAATATTTAAATCTTTTTCCTCATGCTACTGTTCAATCAACAATGGACAAATTAAATCTTTACCACTCCTTTGCTCTAGAAGCCAGGGTAAGAAAGATAGCTCCACGGGACTTAATGGTACATATATTTCCGACAAACTCTTTTCCTTCTGATATTGGTTCGGATTATGATGATCCTAAATTAGAAACGGCTTCTAGACGCGCTCTGGAAAAGCTTCTACAACTTGTCTCAGATCCAATCTGTGGGAGGCGCTAATATGTCATTTAGTTTTGGGGTTCAAAAAGACCCAATTTATGGAACTTACGGGGAGTTTGCTATCGGTTCTGAAGAGAATCGTGTACGCGCTCAATTTTTATTAACAAAAATGAAACCAGGCTCTGAGGGAAGCTGGGAAAATGCCCTAGCCTCTCAAATGGTGCCGTGGCGTGAAGTCTTCAATATTGAGGAATTAACCTTTGATGAGCTTCTACAGCGTGACCTTGATGATTCTCGTGTTGCTCACGATCTCATCCCCTATTTGTTAGGAGAGTCAGGTGCTTTTGCTAGATTTTTTCCACCGATCTTAGCTGTTCTCGCTCCCAAAAAATCAGAAATTACTGGAATACAGTCTTATTATCCGCAGCCCAAAAACCAAAGTGAATATTTGATCAGCTTTGGTGATTTATTTGATTTTGAAAAAGCCGTAATTGAAAATCAAATTAGTCCTCTGGGATTAATCAGATATAATCGACAAAAAACTGCCTTCATTATCGTAGATGGACAACATCGGGCTATGGCAGTTCTAGCTTTACACCGACAGATTAATGACAGTTGGTCTGGAAACAGTTATGCGGCTTTTTACAATCATCTTTCCTTAAAGGAAAACCAAATAAAAAATATTGAGTTACCTATCTGTATTGTTTTCTTCCCCGATTTACATGACGGTAATGAATACTACAAACAGAAAGGCATCGATCTCAAGGCAGTCTGCCGAGAAATATTTTTGGTTGTCAATAAGAATGCTAAACCCGTTAGTCAATCACGGGAACTCCTCCTAGATGACGAAGACTTTTCAGCAAGGATGATGCGAGAAACATTGTCCAAACTCAAAGGTCGTGGTGAATCAGAATCTTCAGTGGCTCGAATTTACTCTTTTGCATTTGGTGATGCCGTCTCCGAAGCTCAACACCGAAAAACTGAAGTTGTCGCCGGTCAACTTGAATATACATCTGCGGTAGCTTTACATAAAATGCATGCCGCCGCGTCTTTTGGTGTACCAGCAGCTTTCAACCTAGAACAAACACAAGATATAACGGACGGCAGAAGAACACAAAATTCAGATCGTCCAGCTTCAATTCTTATTGGAACCTCACTGGAAAAATGGTCTTCCTTGTCCCGCCGCTCGGGAAAATACTATCCTCCTGATGAAGTTCAACAAGCTGTCCAACTTTTAGCAGAAGTTACAGATTTGGTAATGCTGCCACTTTTTGACAGGTTCAAACCTTTTGCAGCACACAACTCGGAAATGAGAGCGTTACGCACTCGCTTATTAGATCCGGTATTAAGAGGAGATCCGATACAGCGAAAGTGCTACAGTCTTTTATTTGAAGGCACTAACGCCAGAAACGTTTTTGAAGAACACATTAAGCGTCTTCGTGAACGGGAAGCAAAGCTTATTCAAGAAGGACAATCGGCTAACGATTACATCACCAATCAGCTTGAGGACGCCCTTGCTACCGCTTCTGCTCTTAATCAACGAGAAGACGAGATAAAAGCTCGAAGAGCGGCGAGGATTTTTAGTATTGACTATGACAAATTCTTCTCGACGGAAGGGAATGAATCAGACAGAAGAGAGTTACTTAACTGTGCCAAGTGGATTTTTGATACAGTTTCCACCCAAGCCTTCCAGCTTGGCTATTTAATGACTGTTCATTCTGTTGTTGAGTTGCTCCTCGAAGCTGAAGTAAACACACCCTACGATAAACGCTGTCAGGTTATTGAATTTGTCTCCAATCTCTATATCGATTCACTAAATGCCTATTTTTCTTCTGGTTCGGATACAGAACATCGCATTCTGACAGGTTTGGTTAAGGAGCCAAGAGCTAGAGTATTTGACCCTAATCAATTAAGTCTGCGAGGACTTCTGGCGCAGAGCGTTAAAGAACTCAATGAAAGACAATGGATCTTCTTTCGCTATGCAATTTTAGAAATTGTTCACTCAAAGTATGCTTACAAAGTCCTCCTAGATAGACTAAACACATCCGGTGAAACATCATTGGCAAAAGCCTACAGAGATTATTTACCGAATCTAATTGATAGCATACTCCAACTTAGAGAGGAATATATAGAATCTGCTGTCAATACAACACTAAATTCAGCAGAATTTAAGCAGGAACTGCAACTTCTTCGAGCTAGGTTACTGGGTGAACGCAAACCAGAAGATGAAATTGATGAAATTGTCAAGCAACGATGTGAGTCAGAAAAAACCGAGGTACGTGAAAAGTGTAAGCAGAATATCTCTGCTAGTCTCGGAGAGTTTGCTAAAACAGATAAAATCTTAAACCGTCTATTAGCTTCTCCAGCCGATGAAACTGAAGGAGGAATCTTAAATGAATAACTTTAAACTGGAGTTTAGACTACGATGGTGATAATAGGACACGGCAATGCCGTGTCCCTACCACAGCTTAGGGATAATTGATTTGGTAGGGGCACGATACTATCGTGCCCTGATCTAGATTTTAGTGGCGGGTACACCTAATTTTGTGGATGACGCTTACACCCGGAAACCGTAGGGGCGCACCGACGTGCGCCCGATTTAACCGTAAAATCTATTCCACCATTTTAGCTGTGTCACACTATTATCGTGCGTTAGCATTCTGGGTAACTCATCGAATCAACTGCCTTATCGCAAACCACTCAACTTCAGTTTTTCCACGACTCATCTAGGGCAAAATCACGGATATTTTTCAGCACAAAGCATCTATTTTCTCTAACTAAATCCCCCGTACAAACTACTGGTAAGCGTTCTTGATAAGCTTTAACGGCTAAAGGATAGTTTGCTGCTGTTAAATCAAACTGAATTTTACGGAACTTCCCGACAGCACACCCCATCAAGATCACGCTTTCAGCTTCACCCAATTTGTCCAACTGAGTAATAATTCCCTGAATTTGAATATTGGTAACTTGAGTGACCAAATCGCCTAAGATTTGAAAGTAAGAACGATTTTCCACAAGTTCTAGCGTTTGCACCACCTCATAAAGACGTAACGCAAAACCAGGAATTTCAGGCTTCAACGGTAAAATTATCTCAAATTCTGCCTCGGAGTGCGCTGGTAATGTCCAAATCGAAGCTTTCTCTTCCATCCGATTTTGTTCATGCCAACCATGAGATTGTAGATACTTAGCAACTTCTGTCGGTTGTATACCCAGTAGTAAATCAACATTTTGAATCGTTGGTTTCATAACGTTTCTCCTTTTCCCAGACTGTCCATAATCCTTTTTAGGGCATCAGCAGTAAAAACATTTTGGCGTGGAATTGAAACAGTGACAGACGTTTGATTAGGTCTAGCAGGCTGACCTTTCAGTGACACCCAGTAACCGCATCGTCTCAAACACAGTTCCATATCCGACTGATGCAACCAATCAGCGGGGTTTTCTGGAACTAAAACTACAACTAAAATTCGGGTATTGTAGGGTTCATCGTATCTTAAATCATCATAGTTTTTCACGCTGAGAGGATACTTAATACCCTCTACCCAGTTATCAGAGTATTTTACCTAAATCTTGTCCCTAAGCAATGAACTCTCAACTATTGTTGGCTGAGGCGAAACCTGTCACCTGCGCCAGTTGGAAATGACAGAATATGAAGATGCGATTCTACCCATTTATCAGCGTATTCTACCCGAATTTCGTGTGAACCTGTGTCCAGTTATCCCGAATTGAATCATGCCCCTATCCCAACCGTCTAGCCAATCCCGCCCCATATACCTCGATTACCACTCCACCACCCCCACTGACCCCAGAGTGGCAAGCCAAATGCTACACTACATGACTACCGCCTTTGGTAACGCTAGCAGCATTGACCATACTTATGGAGATGAAGCCGAACAAGCTGTCTCCCAAGCTGCAACTCATATCGCTAAATTAATCGGATCATCTGCTAAAGAAATTATCTTCACCTCTGGCGCAACTGAAAGCATTAACCTCGCCCTGCAAGGATTCGTCAGATTACACCATAGTAATACCTCAAAAATACCCCGCCTTGCTGTTTCCCCAGTGGAACATAAAGCCGTTTTAGACACCTGCAATACCCTCGCAAAAAAAGGTTTAGCCGAAATCATTAATCTCCAGGTTGACTCCAAAGGTAGACTTGAGTTGGATGATCTGGAAAATCTCTGTAAAAACGGCATTTCCTTGCTGTGCATTATGGCAGCCAATAACGAAATTGGCACAATTTATCCCATCCAAAACATCGGACAAATTGCCCAAACCTACAGAATTCCCTTCCTCTGTGATGCATCCCAAGCTGTCGGAAAAATCCCGATCAATTTTCAAGACTGGGGGATCACCTACCTCGCCATCTCCGCCCATAAACTCTATGGACCCAAAGGTTCAGGCGCATTAGTGGTGCGAAAAAAATATCCCCTAGAACCGATTCTCTGGGGTGGAGGTCATCAGAAAGGTATGCGATCGGGTACACTCAATGTTCCGGGTATTGTCGGTTTAGGCGAAGCCTGTCGCCTGCGTCAGTTAGAAATGACAGAAGATGAAACCGCGATCGCATCCTCTAGAGACAAACTCCAAACCCTTCTGCAAGACAGCATTCCCGGCGTTGTCATTAATGGCGATACCACGAACCGCCTGGCTGGGAATCTCCACATTTCCATTCCCGATATTCCCAATAGTGCAGTTATTGCCAGAATCCGTTCCCAACTCGCCATCTCCACAGGTTCCGCCTGTACGTCGGGGGTAGAGACACCGTCTCATGTGCTGCGAGCAATAAAGTTATCGGATAATTTAATAGACGGAGCATTGCGTATCGGTTTGGGTAAATTTACCACAGATACAGAAATTAGTCAAGCCGCTGTAATTTTGTCAACAGCCGTCAGCCAAATTCGTCAAGTTATTAATTTCTAGATGAGAGAATCGGGGCGGGTTTAGTTATAGCAAGCGCCATAGCGGTTAGGACACATCATTTATGTAGAGACGCGCCATGGCGCGTCTCTACAATGGTGCCTTTGTCCTAATCGATGTGTCTACTGCTATACTTATGGGTGAGGTCAAAAATGATAGTAGTGAAAAGAGCCCCTACACCCTATCACTGATTCCCGATCAGCCAATAGGTTTTCATCTCCCCACGCCCTTTAACCGCGATCGCACCCCGTTCCTGAAACTGGAATTTGTCCTGTAATCTCTGGTATGTCGCCTCCGTGACTTGTATTTTTCCCGGTTCTCCCGACGATTCCATCCGTGAGGCGACATTCACCGCATCTCCCCACAAATCATAGATAAACTTTCTAATCCCAATCACCCCCGCCACCACTGATCCAGTATTAATCCCAATGCGAATTTGCAACGATTCACTGTGTTGTGCTTGAAACTGAGTCATAGCTTGCTGCATACCCAACGCCATCTGCGCGATCGCATCTGCATGATCCGCCCTTGGCTGTGGTAATCCCCCAACTACCATATACGCATCACCAATGGTTTTAATTTTCTCCACACCATGACGTTCGGCTAACTGGTCAAACGTGGAAAACATTTGATTAAGTAAATTAACTAATTCAATCGGTTGTAAACGCGCCGATAGCGGCGTAAATCCGACAATATCCGCAAACAAAATCGTCACATCATCAAAATGTTCAGCAATCGCTGATTGGTCTTGTTTCAGCCGTTCGGCAATCAGTTCCGGCAAAATATTCAGTAATAATTGTTCTGACTTTTCTTGTTCTAACCGCAACGCCACCTCTGCCTGTTTGCGATCAGTAATATCACGCGCCACCCAAATCACCGAATCATCGGAAAGTGGTGACAAATTAGCAGCAAACCAAATCTCCTCTCCTGCCAAGTTTATACAATACTCAATATTCACCGTAGATTGAGTCAACAAAGCATCTCGAATGCTATTGAGAATAAAATTAACCTGAGTGGAATCAAAATAATCCAACAGAGTTGTCCCCAATAAATCTCCCGGAGATTTACACCACTTTCCTTTATTGGTTGGTGCGACCTTCAGACAACGACCCGACGCATCAACCACGAGTACCATATCCGTCATCGCGGCAAAAAGTGCCTTCATTTCCGCCTCGGCTTTCTTCTGCTGCATAACTGGACCTAACTGCGCCGATACGACAGACACTAACTCAATCCAATGCTCATCCTTTTGGTGTTCTTCTGCCATAAAAAACAGCAAAACCGCTAAAACAGGCGCAGATTTTTGAGAGGTCGCCGGGGCAACGATGGGTACAGCAAAGGCTGATTTTAAACCACATTCACTTGCCAGTTTGAGTCGCCAGAAAATATCATCAGATTCTGTAGCAATATCACTAATCCATTCTGGTTGACCATGACACCAAACTCGTCCTGGTATTTCTTCTTCGGGTAAAAAGGTTAGGGCTTCACTATACTCTCGGAATTCTTTGAGGACAACTGCATCCTCTGGAGCAAGTCCCCTCTGTTTGCAATACCAACGACGGCTACATTCTAATGCCATGCCATCCGTCGCCGGAATCCAGACTTCGCCATAAATCCAGCCCGTAGTTTGGCACACTTGATGCAGGGCAATTTCTAAGGCGGCTTGAAAATCAGGGGCGGCATTAATCGCTTGACTAATTGTGAGCAGAAGTTCAACTCGTTGTTCAGCATGTTTGCGTTCGGTGATATCATTAATCACCGCCAGAATGCAATCTTGTTCACCAATTGTAATCAATTCTGCTGATAATAATCCAGTTCTCACTTGACCAGTTTTGGTATGAAAATTAAACTCTTGATTCCGAATAGCGCTTGTCTCTCGTAATCGTTGACGGATTCGGGTTCGTTCTGCTGGATCAACCCAAAAATTGAGTTCAATTGAGGTATGATTGATCACGTCCTCTATGTTATAGTCGGTAATCTTGAGAAAGCTTTCATTCACCTCAATAAACTTGCCCTCAGCCAGGGTAGTAATCGTAATCGGATTTGGGGATGAGCGAAAGGCGAGAGCAAACTTTTCTTCAGACAAACGTAAGGCGGCGGTTCGTTGCTCAACTCGTGACTCTAACTCGGCTTTATTTTTTTCTAGGGCGGTAAAGAAGGAGTACAACTGTTGACTCATTTGGTTAAAGGATTGAGCCAAAACTTCGAGTTCATTCACCTGAACCGGGATTTTGCCATCAATTTTTACCTGTTGGTCAAATTTCCCCTGGGCAATTTCCGCCGCCGCTATACTTAACTGGGTAATCGGCTGGGTAATCCGTCTGGCGGTGAGGATTCCTAACAGGGTTGCCACAACGAACGCCGCGAAGCATAAACTAATAGTTAGGCGGGTATTATCATGGATTTGTTCCATGAAATCAGCTTCCGGTATCACCACCACAATCAGCCAATCTAAGCCACGAGCATCATTGAAGGGGGTGACTTGTAAATAGTAGCGATCGCGGTTTAGTTTAAAGGTTAACTGTTGGCTTTGATTAATTTGGTTTAAGGCGTCAACGCTTTGGCTTAAATACTGGGCTGTTGCTTGAATTAAGGGATCATGGCTATTAGTAGCAAGTAGGCGTTGGGTTTTATCGCCATCACGAATAAATCGCTGTTCTGATGTGGAACTAGCAACCAGTAATCCTGATCGTTCAATAATAAAGGCTTGTCCTGTTTGACCAATTCTTAAGTCGTTGAGAAATTTACTAATCTCAGACAGTAAGATATCGGTGCCAACTACCCCTAATAGTTTACCCTTGTCGTTGTATACTGGCTCAGCTAGGGTAATCCCTAACCGAGAATGACTAAACATGACATAGATAGGACTCCAAAGGGTTTTACCTTCAAAGGCAGCGTTTTTATACCAGGGACGAATGCGAGGGTCATAATTGGCGCGGATATCTAACAGTTGGTTACGATTTCCTTGACTGTCGGTTGTGTAAGTCTGAAAGTTATAGTTGGTTGAGGCGTCAGCGACTTTAATCACAACTTTGTCATCTCCGGTATAGCCTGCCCCAATGTATTCCCCTTGCTCGCTGCCGAACTGAATGGTATTAATAGACTGGGAAAACTGCAACAGTTGCCACAAATAACGTTCACTAGGCTGATCCTGAGTCTGCACCTGACCCCGACGCACCGCATTCCCAAGAACATGGTTGACCAGATGGGGCGTTTCGATGTAACTATCAATATGTTGGAGGATGCGATCGCTAACCTCGGTCTGCAACTGGGTAACCAGATTGTTAACTGCCTGTTGTCCGTTGCGAAAGGAGAGATATCCAGTCAACCCCACAGCCGCTAAGATCTGGAGGATAAAGGGTTAGAAGCTGCCACTAAATATCTAGACACTTCTGGACATTTCTTTCTGATTGGGTAATAATAGTCAGGTACTCTATATCAGTAACGATATGGAAGCACCAGAAGTGACACTTAGTATAGGAGATGCAGCAAAAGAGTTAGGCATCTCAATCAAGACACTAAGGAGGTGGGCAGACTCCGGAAAAAT
>NZ_JAVJZI010000053.1:0-7230 GCF_040223135.1 Coleofasciculus sp. G3-WIS-01 | reverse complement strand
AGAGCAGCAAACTGGCTATCGCATCCGCAGGTAGGTCTTTAACACTTGCCGATAACGTAGTGCGCTTAGCACTTAGGCTGGTAAGCACAGCTTTAACTTATTTGGCTAAAGCTCCGTGTCTTTAGACCGGGGTTGCTTACGGCATTACCTAGTTGTACTTCCCAGACTTAATAGTAATCAACATTTCTCCACTGGCACAATTTTTGGGGGACTGTTGGGTGTGTAGGGGTTCTTTTCACTACTATCGTTTCTTGTTTCACCCAGATGTACCGACAGGTTTGATTGACCTAGATTTTCCTTTAATTGCACCGGGACAGAAAATTAAGGCAAGGGTAGAATTTTGGCAACCTGTGAATCCTTCGGTAGCTGGAGAAGATATTGCTGGATTGAAAATAGAAGGTGAATGTCCGCCTGGGGTGCAACCTGTGCGGTTAGTGACAGCAGACGATGTTTGGCAACTCTGGGTCAATGGGTTCAAACGGCAACGAAACCTAAACCCGCATTGAGTCGAGTCCAACAAATCAAGGCTAGAACTCGACAGAAACGTCTGGACGAATTATCTGCTGACTATGAAGATACTTATAATCAATTGAATTATACGTCAACGGCGGCTGAACGTAACATGCTTAAACGACGACCGGGAACGGGAAAAACATCACTGGCTTATGCGATCGCGTATGAATTACAATTAGGAGAAGTCTTACGGTGGTCAATTACCACGCGCACCAATCTCAACGATGGACTTTATCGCTATGATGCCATTGGTCGCTTGCAAGATGCCCAAGGTAAGGGTGAAGATAACTTAGAGGAGATTGGTCAATATATCCGGTTAGGTCCTTTAGGAACCGCTTTACTTCCTTCATATAAACCGAGGGTATTACTGATTGATGAAATAGAATGGATTCGATATCAAAGGAGAATATCGCCAACAAACAACCCCAGTTCGTAGCGAGCTTGCTGGCTCGCACTACAAGGATGGGAGCCATTATTAACCTTAAGGTTTAAATGCCGAACAGTTTATCCTTTACACCCCCCACAACTCACTACGGATCTAACTTCGGCAAACTGATGATATAGCGATAAGATTCTGACAAACCCTGTACCGACAGTTTGCCGTGGTGGAGTTCGGCTAAATGACAACTGAGAAATAAGCCCAAACTTTCATGATAATCTGTTTTCAGCAGCATTTCCTTCCCATTCACTATCAAGGTTTTTCAAATTGAGACACTAGAAAAAATTGGAGTTGTCAGTGTCAATGAAACCGGAAACGCCGCCTCACCGTTTTGCAGTTGCTCATCTAGAAATAGACAAAATTACTGTATCTAAGCTAACCCATAGTGTTACGCTTCATACATAAGGTTCCCCTGTGAGGTAGAAAAATCAACATAATTTATAAAAGTAGGGACGTATAGCAGTCATTGGTGTCAACTAAAGCTGAAAGCATGTAGAGACGTGCCATGGTGTGTCTATGAGCAGAGGAGCAGGGGAGACGGGGAAAATAAGAGAGAGGGAGATAGGGAAGCAAAGGGTCAAAACTCGCTCAGGGCGGGTTTTGTCACATCTGTTGTGAAACAGAAAAGATAGTAGTGAAAAGAGCCCCGACAAACTCTATCCGACTAGCAAGCCCGTGGGGTCAAAACTTCCCCAATCCCCTTAAATGCAAAACTGGAAACAATGCAAGTCCAGAACTTTCTCACTCGTTACCGACAAGGAGACCGTGATTTTGCCCAGGTTGACCTGAGTGGTGTTAACCTGAAGGGAGCAGATTTGCGGACGATTAACTTGAGCGGGGCTAACCTGACGAACGCCAACCTCAGTTGGGCGTCTCTTGACTACGCTAATCTCAGTGGCGCTTGTCTGCATCAGGCAGATTTACATAACGCAATCCTCAAGCATAGTAATTGTAACCAAGCAATCTTGACCCGTGCCAATCTCAGCAAGGTGGATTTGCACTCAGCCAGTCTTTGCCAAGCCAATTTAAGTTGGGTACAAGCCTCCTACTGTAACTTGAGTGGGGCAAATCTCCAGGCAGCTCAGTTGAACTATAGTAATCTCACCGGGGCTACCCTGGATAAAACTCAGCTAATCAGCACGCAGTTAATGGCGGCTAATCTCTGTGACGCCAGTCTTATTGCTGCCAATCTCACCACAGCCAACCTCCGGGAAGCCTTACTCGAAAGAGCCAATTTACGAGACGCGATATTAGTCGGTGCGACATTAACCGAAGCTAACTTACGTCAAGCTTGTTTGCGCTGTGCCAATTTGACTCAGGCAGAGTTGTATCGAGCCATTTTAACCGATGCAGATCTCAGTGAAGTCACAGGCGATCGCGTAAACTTGAGTCGGGCAAATCTTATGGGGGCGTATTTACTTAAAGCTAGCTTAGTTGGCGCTAATTTGCGACGCACGGTTCTACAAAATGTCTATTGTTTACAGACGAATTTGACGGCGGCTAATTTGCAAGGGGCAGATTTACGACAGGCGGATTTAAGTGGGGCTTATTTAAACGAAACGATTTTAACCGAGGCAAATTTGACCGATGCCTATTTGATCGGCAGCTATTTAATTCGCCCCCAACTTGATCTTGCCCAACTCACCGGATGCTGTATCCACAACTGGCATTTAGAAGAAGTGGATTTGACAAACGTGAATTGTCGCTATCTATTTACTCAGTTTAATTGGGCAACGAAAACAGCGAACAAACGCTATCCGCCTACAGGTGACTTGATACCGGGACAACTGAGTCAAGAGAAAATGACTGATTTCTTTTTGATCGAAGTTCCTTTCTCGGAGATGCCAAATAGAGAGGTACTGGTATTTACCCTCGCCCAAGTTGAACAGGAATATCCTGACCTAAAACTGTCACTCAAAAGCTTGAGTAAAAAAATCGATCACTATATCCTTCACCTATCGGCAAAAACAGGAGTCAATCCCCAAGCGGTGAGTCAACGCATCCTGCAACTCTATCCCCAAATGTACCAGCGTTTTGCCTATCACCGTCGAATAATTTGGCAATTGCTAGAGATAGACAAGTCGGGAGACTCCCCGGTGAAATCATCGTTAAATTCTTCTACATCACCCAACCCGACTCAAGTTTTAGTCAATAATCGCCGCCGTATCTATAAGGAGGTGATTCATCAAATCCAACAAATTATTCTATCCCAACCCCCTGACAACTGCGTCGAAGGTATACAGCGACTATTGGATTTTTTACGTCAACAGAATATTCCCACCCAAGATATTGTGCAAAAAATCATTCGTCAAGCCATGCTCAGGCGGGCGAAACGCGATCCTCTATTTCAAACTCAGTTATTGGCATGGGAAAAAACGGCGGATCAAGCGGCTCGTATGTCTTTGAGTGGGCAAGCCATCCAGGGCGCGATCTCGCTTATCCTGTCTCAAGTCCAGCCTCCATAGAAAACTCTCCCTGACTTAATCTAATCTGGATGGAGAATTCCGCACATTCTGTTAAAGTTCTGTGAACCGTGGGCAATCCCCTCGATATATCGTGTATGATAACAAGCTACAACCCTCAGGCACCATCTTAAACCCTTAATCCATAAGCAGCCGTTTATTAAGGAGATTAGTCCATTGCCTCGTCGCTACCTATTCACGTCCGAATCAGTTACAGAAGGTCATCCCGATAAAATCTGCGATCAGATTTCCGATACCATCTTAGATGCTCTACTCACCCAAGACAACCGCAGCCGTGTTGCGGCAGAAGTAGTGGTTAATACAGGATTGGTATTGATTACGGGTGAAATTACCTCCAAAGCCAATGTCAATTACGTTGATATAGCCCGCAAAAAAATTGCCGAAATCGGCTATACCGACGCTGATAACGGCTTCTGTGCCAATAGCTGTTCTGTATTAGTCGCCCTGGATGAACAATCTCCAGATATTTCTCAAGGTGTCACCACCGCCCAGGAAACGCGAGACCAGTTGAGTAACGATGAACTCGATGCTATTGGTGCCGGGGATCAAGGGTTGATGTTTGGTTTTGCCTGCAACGAAACCCCAGAACTCATGCCCATGCCCATTAGTCTGGCACATCGCTTGTCACGGCAGTTAACCGCCGTCCGTAAGTCAGGACAGTTGCCTTACCTGCGTCCCGATGGCAAAACCCAAGTTACAGTACTCTACGAAGATGGCAAACCCATCGGCATTGATACCATCTTAATCTCAACCCAACACACCGCCACCATTGGCGAGATTACCGATGCACCGGCTGTCCAAGCCAAAATAAAAGACGACCTGTGGTCAGCAGTGGTAGAACCGTCCTTTGGAGATATTGAGATTAAGCCGGATAATCACACCCGTTTCTTAGTCAACCCCACAGGGAAATTTGTAATTGGTGGACCCCAAGGAGATTCAGGTCTCACGGGGCGTAAAATCATCATTGATACCTACGGTGGCTATTCCCGTCACGGCGGTGGGGCATTTTCGGGCAAAGACCCCACCAAGGTAGACCGTTCTGCCGCCTATGCTTGTCGCTATGTTGCCAAAAATATTGTGGCAGCAGGTTTAGCAGAAAAGTGCGAAGTTCAGCTCAGTTATGCCATTGGTGTTGCCCGACCCGTAAGTATTATGGTGGAAACCTTTGGCACGGGTAAAGTTGAAGAAGAAAAATTGCTAGACCTGGTGAAACAGCATTTTGAACTGCGTCCAGCCGGGATTATTCAAGCCTTTAATCTGCTGGAACTCCCGCGATTACAAGGCGGTCGCTTCTATCAAGATGTCGCCGCTTACGGTCATTTTGGACGTCCTAATTTGGATTTGCCCTGGGAACATACGGATAAAGCTGAATTGCTCAAAGAAGCCCTTAAACCATCGTTAGCTGTTCCCGTGTGAGCCAATTAATTAGATCCCTGACTTCTTCAATAAGTTGGGGATCTGAATGAATCTCGTCATTTGTCCTTTGTCCTTTGTCAAAAGTTAAATTTCCATCTATTGATAGATGTATACTCGCAACGTTTTAACTAGGTTGAGAGTGAGGATTAAAGAAAAAAAGGACAGGTTACAGTATGGCAGCTTCAACTCCGCTCAAAGGCACTGATTTAGTGGATTGTGCTAAAGCAAACGCCAAGCATGGACCCGAAACAGCAGCGAAACTTTGTGGCTATGGAGACGATATTTCAACCTTTACAGCGGAACTCAAAAAAGCCTGCGATCGCATGGGTATCGAAATTACTCAAGTCAGCGATTTGATTACTGAGCAGCAGGCTCGAATTAAAAGCGACACTGAAGTTATTGCTCCAGAAACACCAACCAACCTTTAAAATTCTTCACAGGGGATAGTTGACATTCGGAACAATCAGGGAGAGGAAAGTAGTTTTGAGTTTTGAGTTTTGACCCTTCACGACCTTCGAGGGAACCTGGTGCGTGAATTACTCTCTCCCCTGCTCCCAGACGTAGAATGCTACGTCTCTACATGCACCCGGAGTATCTCCATCCCTTATCTCTAAACCTTCGCCGTATCCGCAAAGCGAATCTTGAGATAATCGTCCTCAATCTTGGCGCCGGCGGGTTTCAGTGCAGCTAAGGCTTGGGGGAGGACGAGATTGCGACGGTGATTGCCAATGCGTATATTTAGCTCATCTCCAGTTTTGTTCAATTGGATATGGTCTTTCGGCACACCGGGTAGATACAGTTCTAAGCTATATTCGTTTTGATTTTGGACAACCCGAATCGTGTTTTCCTGGTAGTAAACCTGAGTTGGGTCTTCTTCGCCATATAAGATTTGCTTGAGTCGTTCTAGCGCCTCAAGTCCGCACATCTCTTCCGCAAACAGGGGAACTTCTTTAACCGGAAGCGGACTGAAATTTTGGTGGATTTCCTGGCGATACTCTTGTTGATGTTCTTTCCAATGTTGGAAGAACGGGTCAGTCACTTCGTCGGGGATAATCCGATTGGCGACGACTAAATCTGTAGAAACATTGTACAAACTTAAGTAGGCGTGGGCGCGGAGGGATTCCTTAATCACCATTTTTTCGGGATTGGTGACTAAACGGACTGAGGTTTTGGTGTTATCGGTAAGGACTTTTTCGAGCTGTTCAATTTGCTCGTAGAATTCATAGGGAGCGTCCATCACCTCATTATCGGGTAAAGAAAATCCCGCGATGGGTTTGAATATAGGTTCAACCAGAGGTCTCAACGCCACGGACATTTTTTGCAGGGGTTTATAGAAGCGGCGCATATACCAACCCCCGACTTCCGGTAAGCTGAGGAGTCGTAGGGCGGTTCCCGTGGGTGCTGAATCGATAATTAGCACGTCATACTCGCCTTCGTCATAGTGACGCTTCATCCGCACCAGACCGAAAATTTCATCCATTCCCGGAAGAATGGCTAACTCTTCAGCCTGAACTCCTTCGAGTCCCCGTGCTTGCAGTACCTGGGTAATATAGCGCTTCACCGCACCCCAGTTCCCTTCTAATTCCATCAGCGCATCCAATTCCGCCCCCCAGAGGTGAGGACGGACAAGTCGGGGTTCGTGACTGAGTTCCATGTCGAAACTATCGGCGAGGGAATGGGCTGGATCTGTACTCAGCACTAAGGTTTTATAACCCAATTCGGCACAACGCAGACCTGTTGCGGCGGCTACGGAGGTTTTACCGACTCCGCCTTTGCCTGTCATTAAAATTACTCGCATAGATAATTCCGCTCATCTGAGAAACCTTTACCTTTATTTACTGTATCGGGTTTTCACCGAAACAGTTGCTTGAGAACATCAAAACGGGGGATATCCCAATAATCGATATGGGAGGAAATTAGTCCATCTGCATTTAGACGTAATTCGCTCCAACCGGGTATAGAAATTCGCGGTTTCCAGGGGAGGGGTGTTGTCCAGCTCAGAGTCCAGCGCGTTTTGATGGTATCGCCGGATTGAGAAATGTCATGCAAGTCAAGTTGGGGGTTGATGAACCAGGTTTGGATAAATCCAATCATTTGTTTGTAGCGATTAAGTCCCCGGAACTTGTTGAGGGGGTCTTTGAAAAAGACATCGTTGGCGTAGATGCTGTAGGTTTGGTCAACAGGAAAGCGTTGATAGTCCTGTTTGAGGATTTCAATAATGTCTTTATTTGTCATTTATCATAAAAATCCTTCGTTGTGGGAAACCCTGTGTCTTTAGACCAGGGAGGAACACGCGGTAGCGGTTTAAGAAGCATACCCCTTTCGGGGTGGAGGGGTATGGTTGCCCCTCCGGTTTTCACCCATTTCTGGGGTAAAGTT
>NZ_JAVJZI010000043.1:0-21143 GCF_040223135.1 Coleofasciculus sp. G3-WIS-01 | reverse complement strand
AAAAACGCTCCCGCATCCTCTGGCTTCCCCCATGGAACAAAAAGCGAAGCATCTGCTGGTCTCCCCCGTGCAAAAAACGCTCCCGCATCCCCTGGTCTCCCCCGTGCAAAAAACGCTCCCGCATCCCCTGGTCTCCCCCTGTTTAAGGGGGACGGAAGGGGGATCGATAAGGGGGACGCAAGGGGGCTCTAGCAGGGGGACTTTGATTAATGTCTGGTTCCCCCCGTGCAAAAAACGCTCTCGCAACATCTGGTATCCCCCTTTTTAAGGGGGACGGAAGGGGGATCTATAAGGGGGACGGAAGGGGGATCTATAAGGGGGACGGAAGGGGGATCTATAAGGGGGGTTAGGGGGGATCTCTTATTAATCAAGGGTTTCAACAAGTTGACACCAATGCACGTCGGTGTGCCCCTACCCATCCCAATCAGGCATGTTACCAATCCCCCATTCACATTTTACGCTCAGGGTGATCAGTTTTCTTTGACGAATGGGTAAGATAGGGACAGAGGGTTGATGACTGACGCTGCTGACGCTCTATTCCCCTAGAGAGTCATAGTTCATTCGGTAGGCAGATGAAAAAGTTTCCCGGTTTCAATTACGCTCAGTAGCGGCAGTAATCCGGAAACAGGAGTAAGGTAATGGGTGTCGCATTAAAGTTTATCAGGAGGCGCAGCGTTAGCTCAAGCCTGAATCAAAGGCATTAGCTTTTGCTTTTACGCCTGACGTTTATTTGTACTCTTAATTAATTCTTTGTTCTCGTTCCCGCCCAGTCTGACAGGAAATCGCCATGTCAACGACCAAAAAACTTATCAAAACTGCCCAACGTTTAATCCGCAACATTTTGCAGCTAGGCAAAACCCTCAGTAAACAGGTGATGAACTGGCTGTTGCGGAACTTGTTTGTCTTTAGGCGTCACTCAAATTCCTCACCAGCCGGATTTGTCCTCCCCACCGTAATCATGGTGATGTTAGTCGTCACCTTGTTGACAACGGCGATAGTCTTTCGTTCCTTTGACCGGGCAAAAAATGCCTCGAATGTGCGAGTGAATCAGGCAGTTCTCAACGCCGCCACCCCAGCCCTAGACCGGGCAAAAGCTAAAATTGATGCGTTATTTGCTGATCCGAAGTTACCACGGGGAACTCCTTCAGATATATCCCTAAAGGTTGTCCTAGACGAAAGCCAATATAACTATGGGGATGAAACACGGGTGGTACTGCCCTTTGAGTTTAATGGTCAAAGTGGCATTCAACGTGTTGATGAGCAGGTAAAACAAGCGAATACCATCGCCACGGATGAAACCGTCACCACGGCTTGGCGGTTTCCTGTGGATACGGATAATAATGGCAAGTTTGATAGCTTCACCGTCTATGGCATTTTCTTCCGTACACCACCGCAAGTTAGTCAAGGACGTCCCCCTGAAAGGCAGCCGGTGGAGGCGAGGACGTTACCGATGGATGAGGAGGCTCTATTAGGTTCAGAATGTGCTGCCGCTGTAGGGACGACAGCCAGTTTGGTGGGAAGCAATGGCTGGTATAAAGTGGGTGGGGATCTCAAACGCTCGATGTTTGTTTATACTGCCACAGTACCGATTACTAATCTAGCGATTTCTGCCAATGAAACCCTGTCTAATAATACCTATGAAACCTACAAAGGGAACAAAGGGTTCTCTGCTCTAGAAATGCAGGAAGATATCGCCCGAGTTCCTCTCACTAATAACGCTGTTATTTATGAAGACGATTTAGAGGTCTTTGCCGGAACAAACTTTACGTTGAATGGACGGATTGTTACGAATAGCAACCTGTTCGTGTCTGGCACAAACCCAAAATTTCGCCAAGTCAGTAGTCGCAATTCCTGTTTCTACGATCCTGAAAATAGTAAAATTGTCGTTGGTGGAAATGTAGGAGTCGGCTACATTGCTGAATCGGGTAACCCGAATGCTGAAGTACCGGTACATTTGTATCAGGGGACACGTAGAACGGGAGATCCGGATGTCGGCACTCAACCTACCAAAGTTTTAAGAAGAGCTAACAAGTCAACTACGGCTACCTCAGCTCAAGCCGCGTATAATGGTGTCGCCTATGAAAAACGCATTCAGCATTTAGTAACTAAGGCGGAAGCTCGTTCGGCTGCCAGTGATCCCGAAGAAGTTAAAACTGAACAAAAAAAGATTTATGATGGCACAGATGCGGCGGAAATTCAAAAAGCCCGTAAAGTCGCTTTAGACCGCTACTTCAGAAAGCGTACCCGTCGGGTTCCTTATGCAGAAGTTCCTTATGTTCCCAATAATTTAGATCCTGAAAATCTAGATAGCAGCAGCATTACATTCCAAGTTGATTCAGGAAATAATGATAGTCTGCGCCCTCCAGATGATTGGATCTATCCTTTTAACCCTAGTGATGGAAAGACACACACAGGTTATGCGGAAGTCGCACTCAACCAGAACGCTCCACAACTGTTACCTCAGGCAACAGATTCTGAAATTCAAGAAGAAAGTCGTGTGGAACAACTAGTTGGCGATCGCGTTTTAGTCGGAAATAATCTGCCAGCTCTATGGTGGGATGGGACAAAGTTTGTTGGCTCAGACAAAGAACAACCTATTGATGACACTCAATGGGATTTGCCAGCAGGAAACACAGAACCGCGTACTCGCAAAACCCGCATTGAACCGATTAGCGATGCGGGAGATACCGGACGAGATGGATTTTGGGAGAAAAAAGCTCAAGAACAACCTCAAGATGAACTTGATCCGGTGGGAGGACTGCGTATTGTTACTGGGGCGGGATTCTATGAACCGAATTTAGATACAGATGAAACCTTAGCTGATAATGCTTCCAACATTGTTTGGCCCGATTGGATGCCGGTGTTAGATGAACCAGCAGCAGATTCCTACCCAGATTATCTCAAGGAACTACCAGATAAACCAGATGAACCAAATCAGAGGAGAAAACGTCCGCATTTAAAAATGCGTGCCACAGCCGTTTATCACTACCGGCATAAAGACGGAAAAGAACCTATCGCCTGTGTCGCGACGTACTATGATCCGACTAATGAAGTAACAGCGCAGAACCGACAAAGGGATTTTGGCAGTAATAACCTAGGCTCTTTTCATGATGTTAGCGGTCATTTAGCAGACGGTTTAGATCCAAATCACCCAACAAGAAGTGCTGATTCTAAATCCCTGAATGGGATAACTTATCCACCTTACACTCAAGATCGCTCAACCTATGGGGATGAAGTGGACTACAATGCTCACTTAGTTTATCCCAATGGTCGCGTCGTTAATCCCATGCTCGCCAGAGCAAGGGCAAAAAGTTATACTAACCTTTCACCAGCAGAACAAGCGGCGCTAGATTCTACCCTTTGTGCCATTAATATCCGAAATGGTGATATTGCTCCAAATTCAACACCAACTGCCAACTTTACCCTGCTTCACGGTACGATTCAGGAAATTGCCTTCCTGAATGGCAAGGAAGTTAAGGCAGTTGATGGTAACTACGATACCGCTACTGGAGCAACCACATATACCTTAAATAGTCGATACACCCTGCCGATTGAAGAACGCTATCCCCTGGAAATTCGGGCAACGGTCATCGATTTAAACAACCTCCGCACCAACACAGCAGGAACTGGATCACCGCAGGAGTACATGTTACCCAATAGTGGTATTATCTACGCCACTCGCGATGATGCTTTGCCCGATGCTAGCGATGTCCTACCCCAAAAAGCAGACGGGTTTAATTTAGAAAATTTCTCGTTTAGTGCATTATCTGATACCGACAAGTCAAATCCCCGAATAGCGGCGACGGACTTCTTACTCGACCCAACCCGCCGTCCCAATGGCATCATGCTGATTAAGGGCAGAAAGTTGTGGCGTGATTTCAATAACTATCGGGAAGTCGAAAAGGGTCTAATCTTAGCCAGCAATTTGCCCGTTTACGTCAAACCTGATCAGGACGGAGGACCCACGGATGCCTTCAATCCTCATGAAGATGCATCGGGAACTCCTCAACAGGAATTTGATGCTGCTATAACGGCTGCCTCAGATGATGCTGACTTTTACGAGCGTGGTGATGGAGCAGCCGACAGAGACTTGAATAAAAACTTTGCTTGTCGTGTCGGTGATCCGAGGCTACCAAGTACCTCTTGTCAGTCCGCAACTGCCGATAATTGGCGTCCAGCTTCCATTCTGGCTGATTCGGTTACCTTACTCTCGGCTGACTTCCGGGCAGGGTTCCGGAATGAAGGGGACTATGACCTGAGGAATAATCAGATTGACAATATCGCTGATATTGATGGAGGTGGAGACGATATACTATCAGCCGCAGACATTCACGCACGTCGCCTCAAGCAGGGGTTCTGGAACAATAACTTCGTGACCAATGGTCTTTCCAGTGAGATGGTTGGCATCTCCTACCGGGATAGTGATTACTCAAAGTTTACAGCTAACACTCCTCCCCTAAACAGTTCTTATTTCAATAATGGCATCACTCCCGTTCAGCGACGCATCCACGGGAGTAATGCTGCTGCCGATGATGCTACGGATTTCCCAGAATATGTAATGGAAATCTGTAAGAAATTACCAGTATCAGAATGTGGAGACGGGGATTGGACAATCATTAAGAATAATGGGGATGAAAAGCCGGCAAGTGACATTTTAGGTACTGCCGCCAGCCAGTTGATCCCTATTGCGGCTACGGATCAAGGATCTGGAACGACGGCTAAACGTCCTGGAAATCAGTGGCAACGTTATGCGAGACGCATTGCTTTCGATAGAGATTTAGCAACACATGCACTCGTCCTAACCAACAACGGGAATCCAGATCCAATCGTTGTGCAAAATAACGGAACGATACAGAAGCGATCCCTTGATCCGAATAATGTGAGACTAACAAATAATGCTCTTTGGTACGTCAAAACTGGAACCATGCCAAATTTTCTCCCTCTATCCAGTACTTTGATTAATGATCCTCGGTTCGTTGATGAAGATTCTTACAAGGATCAACAGCCCCTGCTAGATCCCATCCTACAGCTTCAATTTGCCACTAACCAGCCGGGTGTAGCAACTACTGGCACAGTCGGTTCCGTCCACTGGATACCCAGAGCTACCGAAGACACTATCTTTAACCTAGTGATGGCAACTGGCGATAATCCTTCCCGCCCCGTCTATGACTTTACCAGTCCTGCTCTCAGCCATCAGGGTGATATTGGTAGCGCACTCTCCATTTTCCCCCGCTTCCTGGAAAACTGGATAGACAATGCAGGTAACGCTAAATCTGTGGAAATTCGCGGCTCATTTATCCAACTCAAGCGAAGTCAATACGCCACGGCGCCTTACTATCACTTACCCCTATCCCAATCCTCCCTTACTCCTAGCGTTACACCTAGGATGGGTGGTCTTTTTAATCGACCACAACAGTATCGAGACGGTAACCAAAATAAAGCCCCCTACTACAACGCACCTGACAGAAACTGGGGTTTTGATGTGGGGCTACTGTCTCAGATTCCTGACCTGTTCTCCCAACAATTTGTGCTTCCTTCAGCAGGACAACCCAACATATTCTACCGGGAAGTGAGCCGGAACGACCCTTGGGTGGAAACGTTACTCTGTGCGGCTGTTCCTACTGGTCAAACCACTACGGCTGATCGTGATGGAGATGGTCAACTTGATGACCTAGATGGAGATGGAACTCCTGATCAATTTGGTACTTTCACCTACCAAAAAGCCCTCAACGACAGTGAACGCCCTAATTGCCCGACGTTTTAAACAGGGAGTTTATCGGGGTGGGTTTGATAAATCTTCAGGAAAAAAGATAACCTGACTCAAGCCACCCCTTTCCCACCATTCAGATGCTAGTCAAACAGTGTATTCGTTAAGGAAGAGACGATGAACCAACCGCAGCAACCCAATCCCAAATCATCCAATCAAGCGGGTTTCACCATTATTGAATCCTTACTAGCCCTGATGGTGGTGACTATCTTAATGGTGGGACTCTCGCCGATTATTGTTTTATCGGTGGCTACCCGAGTACAGGCGCGGCGGGTAGAACTCGCCGCCACGGCTGCCAAAACCTATGTTGATGGTGTGCGTTCTCGTGTGATAGATGCACCAGAACATGCAGTTGCGATTCCCCAGACAGGGACAGCCCCTAATCAAACCCCAGACCTGAACCAACTGCGAACAGATTTAGCTGGAATTGCACCTCCTCCCGCTAGCACCTTTTCAGGGACTTGCACTGCTAATAGCTACTGCAGCAACACAGCGAATTCCAGTCTTTACTGTATTGACCAGGATGAGACGTTGGGCTGTCAAGATAGCAGTATGAAAGACGTCATTATTCAAGCCTATCGCAGCGCTGGTAGTGTTGACCAAGGCTACTTCCTCAATGTACGGGTTTACCGAGCCGATGCTTTCAAAACCTCAGACAAATTGAAAACCATGCAAGCGGATCAAGCCAAAGCCAATCCTGCCATTGGTACCCTGGGCAATGCGAAAGAACCCCTGATGGAAATGACTACAGAAATTTCCCCCGAAAACCCAAATCACAATAATTTCTGCCAGCGTCTAGGTGGTTGTTCGTAACTGTTAATTTTCCCCAAAAAAAGCCATGGTGAATATCCTCAGAGTGATCCGCAAAAGCCAGTATCAATCAACGCCCTGCCGCCAGGGTAAAAAACCCCGTGGTTTTACCCTCATTGAACTCCTGGTGGCGATTATTCTTGCTTCACTGATCATCACTCCCTTACTGGGATTTATGATTAATTTCCTGCAAACTGACCGCCGGGAACAAGCCAAAACGACCTCCGAGCAAGATATACAGTCAGCCATTGACTACATCGCCCAAGATTTGCGGCAAGCTGTGTATATTTACGATAATGATGGCTTGACCAATACAGGGAACAATGGCATCCAAGATCAAATTCCGAGTCTAAATGGTTTTGGTTGTCCTGCTGGCGCTACCACATGTCAACCTGTGTTAGTCTTCTGGAAGCGACAGTTCCTGGAGAAAAATGCAACGGATAGTGCTGGTACAACAGTTGGAGATATAACCCAAAACAATGATGCATTTGTCTATGCTTTAGTGGGTTACTATTTAATAGAAGGCGGTAGCGGCATTTGGTCTAATGCAGCTCGAATTGGTCGCTTTGAAATCCGCAATGGTATTCAGACAAGTAGGCAAAACAGCAATCAGACTTCTTCTCCAAAATTCCAAAGTGATCCAGCCTTTCAAATGTTCAATCTCAATGCAGCGGGAACCCTGGAAGAGAAAATGAATCAGTGGAACAACAGTGGTACCACGACAAATTTTAATGTTACAACTACATTAGTGGATTACGTTGACCAAAGTTCACAAACCTTCGCAAGTTGCAATGCTAACGAACAACGAGTAGGTACTAAAGGTTTTGTTGCTTGCGTCGATACTGGCTCACCGAATAATCCTACTGATCTGCCTGGACCCTCATCAGCACGAGTCTATCTGCGCGGCAATGCTTTCGCTCGTCTACAAAATACTAATAATCAATGTACACCAGAACGGTCTAGCTATTGCCCCACTGCCACTATCCAAGTCAAAGCCAATGGGTTTTTGTACACCAAATAATTGCCTATTCTCTGCTAGTTTGTAGCTAAAAACACCATGAGTAACCGCAAATTTAGTCCGATACACCTATCCTTGATGAAGGCGATACAACGCCTCAATAAGTCCAATGCTGGATTTACCCTAATTGAGCTGATTGCTGTTATTCTCATAATTGGGGTAATGAGTGCGATCGCGGCTCCGGGTTGGCTAGCCTTTGTTAACCGTCAACGAGTCTCTAAGGTAAGTGATGCCGTCTTTGTGGCGATGCAGGAGGCGCAGCGGGAAGCGAAACGAACAAAACGGGGTTACAGTGTTAGTTTTAAAACTGACTCAGATCAATTAAAAGTTGCGGTTTATCCCACACAAGGAACAACGACTCTACCCTGGCAACCTTTGAATGAAGGTTTAGAAATTAAAGAAGGACAAGTTATTTTATGTTCTAATATTGATACTACAGCCAATAAAACTGGTTCTGCAACTTGTGATTTAAGTTCTGATGCCAAGAAAAGAACGATTGAATTTGATTATCAAGGAAATCTAGCTAAGGTGTCTGGAGACACTCCCGATACAGATATAGGGGTTACAGTGGCAATTCCTCAGTCTACTGGAGGAACACAACCGATTCAATCTACGGCGCGTTGTGTCATCGTTAAAACGATAATCGGCTCAATGGTAACGGAACAAGATTCAACTTGTCCTCAGTCGTAGCAATGTTTAAGTCATTAGGAATTACGAGTAACCGTCATGGCAATACAAGTGATGGTGGAAGTAAGTCATGATTTCAGGATAAATTGAGTTAAATCATCAATTTATATTAACTTTAAACATATAAATATTCATTAAATTAAGCTTTTTGAAATTCCCTTGTGCAGAAAAAGACTCTTGTCGCAAAATATCCAGTGGGAGTTGCCAGAGGAGCATCCAATTTTTAGAGAGTTGTAGCCGATTATTGATGCGTTTAGGGAGTAAAATGCTCTCTTGACGGATAGTTTTGTAACCTGGAACTGCTTAAGTTGCAGATAGTAATCGGTTTGACTCATTGATTGTGGGTTTAGGGATTAGCTCATAAAAATGGGTTACTACATGCACAGCCTGACACTCCTGATACATGACACATTGATGGACTCAGGGTAACTGAAATGTTGAATAACAATCAATTAATAAACGCCAAACCTAACGCCACGGCGGGATATACATTAATGGAGGTAACGATAGTCGTTTTCATGATTGGGATATTGGGTGCGATCGCGGCTCCGGGTTGGCTAAACTTTGTGAATAGACAGCGTTTAAATACAGCGCAATACGAAGTTTACCAAGCGATGCAAGCGGCGAAAAGTAACGCTAAGCTACAGAAAGTGGATTGGCAAGCTAGCTTTCGGGAACAGGATCAGATTGTACAGTGGGCGGTTCATCCTGAAACGGTTACGCCAGCGACAGCCCATTGGCAGAGTCTTGACCCCAATATTCGCATAGATGACGAGACTACTCTAAAATTTAGTGATGGCGTGTATAAGGTTGAATTTAACTTCAAAGGTCATGTGACACCTCCCTTCGGGCGGTTAACGTTGACCACGAAGCAGGGAGGGAAAACCAAACGTTGTGTATTTGTTTCTACCCTTTTGGGAACATTACGAATGGCGAAGGAGAATCCAAAATCAAACCGAGATGGTAAGTATTGTTATTAGTTCTTCGTCATTTTTAGATCCCCCTTCCGTCCCCCTACCCTCCTCATTTCCCCCCCTTTCAAATTTCCCCCCCTTTCAAATTTCCCCCCCTTTCAAAGGGGGGCTAGGGGGGATAGAGAGGGGCTGGGGGTGAGGGGTTTAGCTTAAGTTGACAAGGGCGCACGTCGGTGCGCCCCTACGAGTTTGGTGTATGGATATTAATATTAATTCTCTGCTGCAACCCTATCAACGTTTTGGTGTTCACCTGGGCTTAGAACGCATCCAGCGACTCCTGGAGGCTTTGGGTAATCCCCATCAGCGGGTTCCCATCATTCATGTGGCGGGAAGCAATGGGAAAGGTTCCGTCTGCGCCTATCTTTCCTCGGTTCTCAGTGAAGCGGGTTATCGGGTGGGACGCTATACATCTCCTCATTTAATCGATTGGACAGAACGAATCTGTATCAATCAACACCCCATTTCTACTGCAGAACTGGTAAACCTCCTGGAACAAGTTCAAGCCGAGATTCCCCCAGATACGGAAGATTCCCCGACGCAGTTTGAAGTGATCACGGCGGCGGCTTGGTTATATTTTGCTCAGCAACAAGTGGATATGGCGGTGATTGAAGTGGGGTTAGGGGGGCGCTTGGATGCGACAAATGTGGGTGATCAGCCCTTGGCGACAATTATTACTTCAATTAGTCGCGAACATTGGCAGGTTTTGGGTTCCACGCTGAGCCAAATTGCTACCGAGAAAGCGGGTATCCTGAAACCCAATTGTCCGGCGATTATCGCCCCCCTTCCCCCAGAAGCGAAAGCCGTTGTTCAATCTCGCATCGAGCAGTTAAATTGTCCGGTAACCTGGGTAGAACCGGCATCGGAGATAGGGGAGATAATTGGTAGGGGCGAAGCATTCGCGCCTAAATATCTCGGTTTTCTGCCAACATCCCAACGCGAATGCTTCGCCCAATCCCCCATCACCCATTCAGGAAGATGGGCAAATTATCAGGGGATAACCTATCCATTACCCTTGCTGGGGGAGATTCAGCTCACCAATTCTGCTGTAGCGATCGCGACTTGTCAATCCCTGATTCACCAAGGCTGGTATATCCCCGACTCGGCTATCGTTTCCGGGATGGCAAAGACCCAATGGTTAGGGCGTTTACAATGGACAAAATGGCATAATCATCCCCTACTGGTGGATGGCGCCCATAATCCGGCGGCGGCGACAGGTTTGCGTGAGTATGTAGATACGCTGAATACCCCTGTAACCTGGGTAATGGGGATACTCTCAACCAAAGAGCATGAGGGGATTTTCCGGGCATTACTGCGATCGCGCGATCGCGTTTACCTGGTTCCCGTCCCTGATCATAGCTCAGCCGAGCCAGAAGAACTAGCTGCGATCGCGCGATCGGTTTGTCCTACTCTTGCCGATTGTCACACCTATCCTAACTTAGAGGCTGGACTGCAAGCGGCGACAGCCACGGCTGCTGATTCTACCATTGTCCTGTGCGGTTCTCTTTATCTGGTGGGTTATTTTCTTGGTTCGTAGTTGCGCTGTCGAAAGCCGGTATAATTTTAAGCTCCCCCAGCTCCCCCAGCTCCCCCAGCTCCCCCAGCTTTTCCTGTAGTTCCTGCGTTGAAGTGATGAAGGGCTAAAGCCCTTACTACATACAAATTATCCCACATCTGGGCTGCATCAGCTACAGCTTCTTCTACCTCCTTTTCTCCTAACATCGCCGCCTGTAAATTCTCATAAATCGCGGCTTGTAACTTATTTAAATCCTTCATCGCGGGTACTAATACCTCCGCCTCTGTTAACTGACTAGCACTAATCGCCCGTGCTTGTTCCACCGGGGAAGCATTGGGATTACTAGACAATTGTGCCTGATACTGTTCCACTGCTTCAATGGTTGACGGTAAAACATTTGCCGCTTGAGCAAAAGCCAACTGATTCTGGGTATTCGTCACAAATAGAGCAAAGTTTAATGCTTCCTCTGGGTTATTCGTATCCCGTGGAATCACTAAATTCATCACCGCCACATTTTTTTTCCCAGTTTTTCCGGTAATTTGAGGAGATGTCGCCGATACTTTAGCAATATCCGGCGCGTTGGTTTCAATGGTTTTTAAGAATTCCGCACCGGATGCTAGTAACGCTGTCTCCCCCCCTTGATATAATTCAATCGCATTTCGATGTCCTTGGGTGAGAACTTCTCGCGGTAAGAGTCCTTTTTGATACAAATCTACCCAATACTTAAACGCCGCCTTTCCTTCTGGCGTATTAAACGCTGCTTTTCCTTCCTCATCGACTAACTGCACACCCATCTGCACAAAAGATTCCAACACTTCACTGGAATCATTGGGGACAAAGGTAACAAAAAAGGCATATTTCCCCGTCTTATCTTTCACTTGCTGAGCCACATCTGCCAGTTCAGCATAAGTTGTTGGCGGTTGACTAATTCCGGCTTGTTTGAGTAAATCCTGATTGTAAATCGTCACCCTTGTAGTCAGATACCAAGGAATGCCAAAACTTTGATTATCAATTGTACTCGCTTGCCAGATTTTGGGTAAATATTGCTGCCGGATTTCATCAGGAATTTTTCCCTCTAAGTCTAACCAAGCATTACGAGTAGCAAGCTGGGAGGCAAAGCTAGGATTTAAGTTAACCACATCCGGTGCCGTTTTTGCCGATACAGCCGTTAAGATTTTACGCTCCATTTCTGCCCAAGGGACATCTACCCACCGTACTTTAACCTCTGGGTTATCGGCTTCAAAGTCACCGATGACTTGGTTAAAATACTCGGTAAACTGAGGCTGAAGCTGCATCGTCCAGAACTCTAATTCTCCAGACGCGGAGGGTGTCGGGGCGGGGCTACAGCTTACCAGCCAACTCAACAGCCATCCTAACAGGGCAAATAGTCCAAATCGTTTCCAGGTTTTGATCGCAATCATTGATAGTATACCAGTAATAGGCAAAAGGCAAAAGGCAAAAGAGCAACTTACTCATAATTTAATCCATCAGGTAATATAGCACCCGTTAACG
This sequence comes from Coleofasciculus sp. G3-WIS-01, assembly GCF_040223135.1. Taxonomy (NCBI): domain Bacteria; kingdom Bacillati; phylum Cyanobacteriota; class Cyanophyceae; order Coleofasciculales; family Coleofasciculaceae; genus Coleofasciculus; species Coleofasciculus sp. G3-WIS-01. The sequence continues at coordinate 8,862 of NZ_JAVJZI010000043.1, read as the reverse complement.
TCGCACCGCGCAAGTTAACCTGATCCATATTGGCATCAAGCAAAACAGTTTCTAGTAAAATTGCATCCGTTAAATTAGACCAACACAGTTTAGCTCGATATAAATTTGCCTTGCTGAGATTAGCGCCGCGTAGTGTTGTCCAACTGATACTCGCCCCTCTTAAGTTAGCCTCTATGAGTGTCGCTTGGGTCAAGTTTGTGCCATTAAGAATCGCCCGACTTAAATTTGCCTGAGTTAGGTTTGCCCGGGTAAAGTTAGCACTATGTAAAAGGGCTTTGCTCAGATTTGCCTCTTTTAAGTTCGTCTCTAGGAGAATGGCATTCGTCAAATTCGCCTTTTCTAAATTGGCACCTATTAACGTCGCACCAGAAAGATTCGTGCGGCTGAGTGAAGCCTCTATCAATTTTGCCTGATTTAAGTTAGCATCCCGGAGTATCGCCTCACTCAGAATCGTTTCTGACAGATTGGCACGACTCAGATTAGCACCATTCAAAGTAGAGGATCGTAAACTAGCATTGATTAAATTGGCTTCACTAAAATTGGCTTGACTCAAGTTACTGGAAATGAGGTTAGCGGCGCTTAAATCCGTTCCCTGTAGCGTAGCTTGATTGAGATTCGCTTCTCGAAAGTTGACCAGTTTGAGAAACGCCCCCGTCAGATTGCTTTGGCTTAAGTCTGCTCCTCGCAAGTTGGCTTGAGTCAGATCAACGCCAATCAGGGAGGCGCCCCTAAGATTAACTCCTCTGAAGTCCCGTTCCCCTGCTGCATATCGTTTCAGCAGTTCATCGGCATCCATAATTGTATTGTGATTGCCTAGGTAGATGTGCATCAAAGGCGATTAAAGCATCAAGTTTACCTTAAGGAATTCATGATTGGTGAGTCCGTGAGTGATAATGAAGAAATTGTCCTGTAGCAGGGTAGGAAATGGGGTGATGGGGTGATGGGGTGTGTAGAGACGTAGAGAGGCTACGTTTGGAACTCAGTCGGGGCGGGTTTACTCGCATCTGGGTGAGGCAAGAAATGATAGTAGTAAAACACGCCCCTACAGACGCTTTTCCATTGCCCGTTCCCTGGTTCGTTTTCCCTGTTCCCTCTTCTTTGACAAATGACAAATGACGAAGGAAAGTAAGCCAATGCCAGACAACGTGAGAAGTCAAGTCGTTACCCAAGGCGTTCAGCGATCGCCAAATCGTGCTATGCTACGTGCTGTCGGTTTTAGCGATCGCGATTTTACCAAGCCGATTGTCGGGTTAGCCAATGGATATAGTACAATCACGCCCTGTAATATGGGCATCAATGATTTAGCGCTAAGGGCAGAAGCCGGATTAAAACAAGCTGGGGCGATGCCGCAAATATTTGGCACAATTACCATTAGCGATGGGATCTCCATGGGAACCGAGGGGATGAAATATTCCCTGGTGTCACGGGAAGTGATTGCTGACTCCATTGAAACCGTCTGTAATGGTCAAAGTATGGATGGGGTGCTGGCAATTGGTGGCTGTGATAAGAATATGCCAGGGGCGATGATTGCGATCGCGCGGCTGAATATCCCCGCTATCTTTGTCTATGGGGGGACGATTAAACCCGGACATCTGGATGGACAAGATTTAACGGTTGTCAGCGCCTTTGAAGCGGTAGGAAAACATAGTGCGGGTAAAATTACTGAAGAACAACTGCTTGCAGTAGAACGCCATGCTTGCCCCGGTGCAGGTTCCTGTGGGGGGATGTTCACCGCCAATACCATGTCTTCAGCATTTGAAGCCATGGGGATGAGTTTACCATATTCGTCTACGATGGCAGCCGAAGATGCCGAAAAAGCAGAGAGTGCAGAAAAATCTGCCTATATTCTGGTTGATGCGATTCGTCAGCAGATTCTACCCAAACAGATTTTAACCCGCCAAGCCTTTGAAAATGCCATTTCGGTAATTATGGCAGTTGGCGGATCAACGAATGCGGTACTGCATTTATTGGCAATTGCGCGTGCGATTGGCGTGGAGTTATCCCTGGATGACTTTGAAACCATTCGCGCCAGAGTTCCGGTTCTGTGTGATCTTAAACCCAGTGGCAGATATGTCGCCACAAATTTACACCAAGCTGGGGGCATTCCGCAAGTAATGAAAATGCTCCTGGTTCATGATTTGTTACACGGTGATGCATTAACCATTACCGGGAAAACCCTAGGGGAAGTATTAGCCGAGGTGCCCGACGAACCGCGAAGGGATCAGGATGTAATTCGTCCCTGGGATAATCCTATCTATAGCCAAGGACATTTAGCCATTTTAAAAGGAAATTTGGCAACCGAAGGCGCCGTGGCGAAGATTACCGGAGTGAAAACCCCCCAAATCACAGGACCTGCGCGAGTCTTTGAATCTGAGGAAGATTGTCTGGATGCGATTTTGGCGGGTAAGATTAAAGCCGGTGATGTGATTGTGGTGCGTTATGAGGGACCAAAAGGGGGTCCAGGAATGCGAGAAATGCTAGCGCCAACATCGGCAATTATTGGTGCGGGGTTAGGGGATTCAGTTGGATTAATTACCGATGGTCGCTTTTCCGGTGGCACTTATGGTATGGTAGTCGGTCATGTTGCCCCAGAAGCCGCCGTTGGGGGTGCGATCGCGTTAGTCGAAGAAGGGGATTCGATTACGATTGATTCCCCAGCGCGATTGTTACAACTTAATATATCCGATCAGGAACTGCAACGACGCCGCGCCAATTGGCAACCGCCCAAACCTCGGTATACCAAAGGAGTGCTGGCGAAGTATGCCAAATTAGTGGCGTCTAGTAGTGTGGGTGCGGTGACGGATTTGAATCTTAGGACTTACGCAAATTGACGGCACAGGCGCTACCTGTAGGGACACGGCACTGCCATGCCCATACCATAAATGGCGTTTGTGCGTAAGTCCTGAATCTGTGATCACGGAGTGATGGGGTGATGGGGGATTGACATCCTCACCGCCCTATAAGTAGGGGTTTGGTAACCGAACCCCTACTGTCGCTTTTGGGGGGTCAATTTTTCTTTTTCGCACATAATTGTTAAACTATGAAACATTGTAATATTTTGTAGCGATTTTGGGATTGGAAGCCCAATAGATTATGGCAGATAGAACAACAACCAAAAACAAAAGCACTCAAACTGAGACGCAACAAGCCCTGGCGAGAAGAAATCAAAACACAACAGCGCTGGATGTTCAGCCTTTACCGAATAATCGTCCGATTGCGGCTAATGCGACTGAATCGAGTGACGAACTTATGGGTTATTTGGACTAATTCACTATTGGCTAGACATGAATACTACCGATTTCCTCACCGGAGATCGGTGTTTTTTCTGGGGGAGTTTTCTGGGCTTTTCTGGGCAACTAGGTTTGTTGTTTATACCAATCGATTTAAAACCCACTAATTAGGTAGACAGGGGCGGGTTTAGTTACATTTGGGTGCAAACTCCACCACCACCGGTGCATTATTCGTGAGGGCTTGTGCTTCTGCGGCGTCGAGTTCTGAATAACTACTAATGTCTCCATCGCCCACACCGAGTAATGTTCCCAGTTGTTGTTGGAATTGTTTATCTTCGGCGGTTTTCTGCATAAACTGTAACACTTTGGGAACAGTCGTTGCTGGTTTTTCCACGGGAACCAATTGTCCATTAATTTTTTGGTAACGAGTTCCGTGATAAACAAACTCTAGAGTTTGTTTAATTGAGGGTAAACTTGCTGGTGTCTTTTGATCAGACACTGATCTTCCGATGTCTTTTGCATAAATTGCAGCACACTGGGCGTAGAATTAGTGGGTTTGTTTTCCTCAAGCGTTTGACCCTGAACAAATCGGTGCTTATTTAATTGCACCTAATGTCTCTCTGGCGGGGCTGGATTTAAGCGGTGTTAATCTTACCAGAGAAAACTTACAAGGGGCTAATTTGAGTCAAATTAATTTAAATCAGGCTAACTTATGTTGGGCAGATTTACGTGATGCCAACTTCCAGGGAGCGAATTTGAGTGAAGCGAATCTCAGTGGCGCTAACTTGCAGGGGGCGAATTTGAGTCAGACAAATCTGGAAGGGGCGAACTTAAGTGGTACAACGATGCCCAATGGGGAGTTACATCAGTGTGCTTTAATCCAGAAACCTGCTGGGAGATAGGGAAGAGGGGGTGTACAGTAAAAAGCGGGTACTCTTCGGTACTCGCTTTTTACAATCCCTGGTGTCCTATGTTAAAATTAACGACATAGATTTAATCCCGCCATGCTAGTATTCGAGGCAAAATTACGAGGAACAGACGTGCAGTACGCGATCTTGGATGAGATGATTCGTACTGCTCGTTTTGTTAGGAATTCGTGCCTCAGATACTGGATGGATAACAAAGGGATTAACAGATATGACCTCAACAAATATTGCAAGGTACTCAGAGAAGAATTTGAATGGTGTAAAAAGCTCTCAGCGCAAGCTTGTCAAGCCAGTGCCGAAAGAGCGTGGAGTGCCATCGCCAAGTTCTTTGATAATTGCAAGAAACAAATTTCCGGCAAGAAAGGTTTTCCCAAATTCAAAAAACATCAGACACCTTCCTCAGTAGAGTACAAGGTTGATGGGTGGGTATTATCGGATGACCGATTAACCATTACATTTAGGGATGGCTTTAAGGCTGGAACCTTTAGGATGTGGGGAACTCGCGATTTACACTTTTACCAAAAAGAGCAAATAAAGCGAGTACGTGTTGTGCGTCGATCTGATGGATATTACGTTCAGTTTTCCATCAATCAAGAGCGAAACGAACACCACAAACCTACTAATCGAATGGTAGGCATAGATGTAGGACTAAGCCATTTATACACTGACTCTGAAGGGAATAAAGTTGAAAACCCTAGGTTCTTGATCAAGGCTTCAAAAGCCTTAAAACGCGCACAGAAATGTGTTTCTCGTAGAACTAAAGGGTCAAAGAATCGCCTCAAGTCCATTAAGAAGTTAGGTAGAGAGCATCTCAAGGTATCAAGGCGGCGTAAAGACTTTGCGGTAAAGACGGCAAGGGCGCTGATCCAGTCGGCAGACTTGGTAGCCATTGAAGACCTAAAAGTGCGGAATATGGTGAAAAACCATCATCTAGCCAAGTCAATATCTGATGCTAGTTGGACATTGTTTAGACAGTGGTTGGAGTATTTCGGGAAAGTATTTGACGTGCCAGTGATTGCTGTTGCACCTCATTACACATCCCAAGATTGTTCCAACTGTGGGCAAGAAATTAAGAAAACTTTGTCCACTCGTACCCATAAATGTCATTGTGGGTATGTTGATTGCCGAGATACGAATGCAGCGATTAATATTTTGATGAAAGCGTTGCAGGGCTTAGCTCAACTACCGAGGGGCGCTCGGAAAGTAACGCCTGGGGATGAGATGACCCACTGCTTGGAGGGGGAAACTCCAAAAAGTAAGGTTACTCGTAGAGCCAGGAAACCCCGTCAGTGATGATGGGAATCCCCACCCTCAGCAGATCCTTCGCCGGCTCAGGAGGGTGGGGAGGATGTCAAATCATTACTGCACAGCAATGCTGGGATTAGCTTGGTGAAACCAGATGAACTTGGCTCTCGGACAAACAATCGGTGGACGCTATAATATCATTCGACAACTGGGACAAGGTGGGTTTGGCGCAACGTTTGTCGCCCACGATCAACACTTACCCAGCGATCGCAATTGTGTGGTGAAGCAACTCAAACCCCAAGCGACTGATCCGTTTACCTTGCAGACGGCGCGGCGTTTGTTTGAAACGGAAGCCAAAATCCTGCATCAGTTGGGACATCACAACCAAATTCCCCAGCTATTTGCCTATTTTGAAGAGAGTCAAGAGTTCTATTTGGTGCAGGAACTGATTGAAGGGGATGATCTGAGTCAGGAATTGACGCCGGGAACGTCGTGGTCAGAAGTTCAGGTGATTGAGCTGTTGCAGGAAATCCTGACTATATTAGCTTATGTCCATCAGCATCATGTCATTCACCGAGATATTAATCCCCACAACCTGATCCGGCGTAAATCCGATGGCAAGTTAGTTTTAATTGATTTTGGCGCGGTTAAACAAGTTAGCACTCAGATAGTGCAGGGACAATCCTCTAGTTTTACAGTAGCGATTGGTACGCCGGGATATCGACCCAGTGAACAAGCAAATGGGAATCCCCGTTTGAGTAGTGATATCTATGCGGTAGGGATTGTGGGGATTCAGGCTTTAACGGGTGCAGCACCTCAGGAACTCCCAATTGATCCAGACACTGGGGAAATTTGCTGGCGCGATCGCACCTCAGTTAGCCCAGAGTTGGCTAAAGTCCTGGATCAAATGATCCGCTACGATTTTCGCGAACGCTATCCCTCAGCGGAGGCGGCTCTGCAGGCGTTAGAGGATCTAACTCAACCCACGAGGGCGACGGTGGCTTTAGGCACCAATTCCCCATCCTCACCGCCTGTTAATCAATCCTCTAAACGGAACAAACCGATTGTAGTTGTCCTATTAATTACCATGGCGGTAATTGTTGGTGGGGGAGGGGCGACAGTGGCGATTATCAACTGGATTAATTCTACCAATGCGACCCAATCCTATAACCGAGGCGAAACGCTGCTGGAGTTGAGGCGGTATGAAGACGCCCTCAGCGCCTATAATCGTGCGGTTGAACTGCAACCCGACTATGGTGAAGCATGGCTAGGTCAAGGAGATGCGCTTTTGGCATTGGCTAAACCTGAGGCGGCGTTGGATGCTTATGATAAAGCCATTCAAATTCAGCGCGAGTATCCAGAGGCTTGGAAAGGACGAGGAGAGGCGTTAGCCACATTGCAGCGTTATGAAGAAGCGATTAGTGCGTTTGATCAGGTGACGAGACTGCAACCAGAGGATGTGGAAACCTGGGAACGTCGCGGGATTGTGCAGATGAAGTTACAGCGCTATTCGGCTGCGATCGCATCTTACGATAAAGCCTTAGAGATTCAACCCAATTATGCCTCAGCCTGGTATCGGCGAGGCTGGGCATTTCATAATTTACAACAGTACGAAGAGGCGATTAAATCTTATGACAAAGCGGTGGAACATAAGCCCGATTCTGCCGAATTCTGGTATCAACGGGGTAATGCTTTTGTCAATTTAAACAAATACCGCGAAGCCGTGGACTCCTACCAGAAAGCGGTTCAGTTCCAGCCGGATTTTTACCGAGCATGGTACAGTCAGGGCAGTATTTTAAATAATTTAAACCAGTATCAAGAGGCTTTAGCCGCCTTTGACCAAGCGGTGAAACTTCAGCCGAATCACTATGAAGCGTTGTATGGTCGCGCTTGGGCGTTGCATAAATTGCAGCGTTATCAGGAAGCTTTAACGGCTTACGAGAGGGTGATTAAACTCAAACCCAATTCTGATCAAGCCTGGTATAACCGGGGTAATGTCTTCTATACATTACAACAATACCAAGACGCGATCGCGGCATACAACCAAGCTGTTGCCCATAAGCGCAGCCATTACCAAGCCTGGAATAGTCGCGCCAATGCCCTAGTTAACCTGAAGCGATATAGTGAAGCCTTGACGTCTTATGAAAACGCTTTGACCTATAAACCCGATTACAAAGAGGCAAAGCAGGGGAAAGACCAAACTCAGCGTCAACTTGAGGAGTTGAAAAATCAATCGTATCAGGAGTCATCTGACGAAGATGACAAAAACAGATAAGTCAGGCTGTACCCACCCGTCAAATGCTTTCAGACGCTTCTGGCATCACCTTTGGACTATTGCTCCCCCTGTCCCCCTCTTTCAAGCTTGGCAAAGCTAACCTGCCATTATACCTGATTTCCCCCAAACATTCAGCAAATCCCTATTTTCTTCAGAAATAGTTTAGAATCAGCGCTTATAATCGGTACAGTATTCTTAGTTTCCTGTGACAGTTCTTATCCAAGCTTAACAAGTCCTATTAGTAACCACTTAGTGATGCCTCGAATACTTTTAATCGATGACGACCCTGCAATCTCAGAACTTGTCTCCATTAACCTAGAAATGGCAGGTTACGAAGTTCACCAAGCGCCGGATGGGATCAAAGGTCAGGCGCTAGCGCTGCAACTCCAGCCCGACCTGATTATACTAGACCTGATGCTCCCTCGAGTCGATGGCTTTACCGTTTGCCAACGGTTGCGTCGAGATGAACGCACCACGGATATTCCCGTGTTGATGTTGACGGCGTTGGGTCAAACTCAGGATAAGGTGGAAGGGTTTAATGCCGGTGCGGACGATTATCTAACCAAACCCTTTGAACTCGAAGAAATGCTAGCACGGGTACGCGCCTTACTGCGACGCACTGATCGCATCCCCCAAGCCGCCAAGCATACGGAAATCCTTAACTATGGTCCTTTGACCCTGATTCCAGAACGCTTTGAGACGATTTGGTTTAATCAGACGGTGAAATTAACCCACCTGGAATTTGAACTGCTACACTGCTTGTTGCAGCGTCATGGTCAAACAGTTTCTCCCAGTGAAATTCTCAAAGAAGTCTGGGGATATGATCCAGATGACGATATTGAAACCATTCGCGTCCATGTTCGCCACCTGAGAACCAAACTCGAACCCGATCCCCGTCACCCCAAATATATTAAAACAGTATACGGTGCGGGATACTGCCTCGAGTTACCGAGTAGTGAAGAAACCGCCGAGGTGGGATCATCGAACTCAGCGAAATCGGAATAGATTGAGTTTTGAGTTTTGACCGAAAACTTGGGTCTCAAGGCTCCCCCTGCCATCGGGACTTTTTCGACAAGCCTTTGATGAAGTTTCTAGCCACTTTTAATGTTTTATTTCTGGACATTGTAGTGGTTAATCTGCTACACTATAAGAGTAGTCTAGCACGGGCGAAAGTCGTGAGTATCGC
>NZ_JAVJZI010000039.1:0-6205 GCF_040223135.1 Coleofasciculus sp. G3-WIS-01 | reverse complement strand
AAAGAAGTTATAAGTCAATTGTAGGGGCGGGTTTAGGCACAATTGTAGGGGCGGGTTTAGGCACAATTGTAGGGGCGGGTTTAGGCACAATTGTAGGGGCGGGTTTAGGCACAATTGTAGGGGCGGGTTTAGGGAATCAATTCAGCTAGTCACCGATAACGGAACAACAAAACCCGCCCTCCTCACCGATAACGGAACAACAAAACCCGCCCTCCTCACCGATAACGGAACAACAAAACCCGCCCTCCTCACCGATAACGGAACAACAAAACCCGCCCTCCCCACCTTATTCATAAGTCATGAAACAGAACATGAAATCGAATACCACTTTTACTGCTTTTTGTCAAAAAAAGATTTTGATTTTTACAAAAATACATCTGTCGAACCCCAACGGGTCTGAGCGCAAGAAATACAGCTTTTTGACGCAAAATCAACAGTTTCAGCTTACGATCAGGCGACTTTTCCTAAAAATGCACATAATAAAGACCCATTATTAGTATAGACAAATCGCTGAATCCACGCAATTTCGTTGCTTATTGCAAATAATTCTCACAGTTTTTTTGCCCATTAAGTTCTGTTAAGCAATAAATATCAAATCAAATCTCACGCTCGTTAAAAGTTTTAGTTATACTTGCACCGTACCTAGGGATCAAAAACTGTAGGGGCGCATGGCGTGCGCCCGATTCAATGGTTACATCTAATCCACCCTAAAATGTAGTACGATAGATGACAGAGTCAGCTCTGGGAACATTAAAACCCAAATGACCGTTGCTATGCAGTAGGAGTAGCATACATGGAATCCGAAACCAAAAGAATATTAGTAGACCTTGCGACACAAGGAAACCCAGCAGCAATTGCTACACTACTCAATCAAGCTTTCCTACCACATGAAATAAGTGTTAAAGTATCGATCAATCACAACGTCCTAAAAATTGTCTTAGTATCGGAAGGAATCACTGATCAGACAACACTCATTTCCTGCTTAACACAAGAATTGTATCAGTTAAAAGAAATACCTTTTGAAAAATTTAAACTACATTGTCATAAGAAAAACAAAAGTTACACAAAAAACCAACGTTTAGCAAAAACTCAATATAATATCTGGACATACGAGCAAAATATTCCAAAAAATAATCAACAAGAAAAGACAGTACAAGATTTTTCGGGAAACTCCAAAACCAAAGAAAACAAACAAGAGAAAACTGGAAATAGAGAAGCTAAGAAAAGGAAAATTTCACAATCGGAATTTCAAGAAGCTTTACAAATATCTGGCGCAGTAGCAAGACAAGCCTATAGTACCAATATTGCTTATACTGATAAAGTAGAAACACTAATAAATTCACTTAATGGTAATCTTCAACATAATAATTTTAGTTCCTCAAACTCACAAAGCAAAAGGGATGAAAAGGTTTTTAATGATCTTGTGGATGCTGTAGGAAAAATACTAGACAACGATCTTCAAGCACTACGTTCATCATTAGACAAAAAGAAGAAACACTTAGAAGATTATACAATTGCTTTATTTGGTCGAACGAAAGCAGGCAAAAGTACCATCCGTGAAGCGTTAACTCAGGGAGATGGCAGCACAATTGGAAAGGGCGCACAACGTACTACTAGAGAAACCTATGAATATCGTTGGCAAGGTTTAAGATTAATAGACACTCCTGGTATTGAAGCTTATCGAGGAGAAGAAGATACTGAGAAAGCTAATGAAATCATTGATCAAGCAGATATGATTTTATTTTTAACCAGTGACGAGTCTGTTCAACAAGGCGAATTTGAACAAATGGCAAAACTTAAACAAATTAATAAGCATTTTGTTGTTTTGCTTAATGTAAAGGAAAATCTAGATCGATCTCAACGATTACAGCGTTTTTTACAAAAGCCTGAAAAAGTATTTGATGAGGAAAGGCTACTACAACACCATAGCCATCTTGTCAATCACATTCAAGAGTATCTTTCATTAGAACATATAGACATCATTTTTGCTCCTTCCTTGCACACCTTAATTGGTGGATTAGCATTGTAGGGACGCAAGTACCTGCACTCAGTTTAAACGTCAAATCTATTCCACAATTTTGGTTCTGAACAGTTGGGGTGGGTAATTAATTTACGATGACAAGTATAAATGAACGCGGTCACTCGTCCAAGTCGCGACACCCGCACCAAAAAAGTCTGTGTCTTCTGTCCAAATGGGACAATCCAAGGTTAAAGCAAGGGCAACAATCGTCCAGTCGTTAATATCTCTCATGGCGATTCGTTGTTTGGCTTGTTCTTCGTAGAAGCTGTATAAATCATAATCCACAACTTCGATGAGACAGGTTAACTGCTCTAAGACATCGAGAGCTTCCTGTGCAGGTAAGTTACGCTTTTCAAATAACGGTGGGAGGTATTTCCTGGCATCTAAATAACACTCATCTGGGGTAAAAAATTGGGTGGTTGCGATATGCTCTTCTAATAGTCCTCGAACTTTTCTCCCTAAAACAGCGCGAACTAAGATATTTGCATCCAGAACAATTTGTTTCTTGGTTGACATGAAAAGGATTTAGGCTTTATTTTTGCGAAGTTGGCGAAATTCTTGCACCAGTTCATCTTCACTGATTCCTTGCTCAGCTAGTAAAGCATCAAGTTTGGCTGCTGCTTGTTTGAGGGCTTCTAGTTCAGCTTTGACGGGCTCTTGATGGGCAGGGACAAAATACCCAACGGTTTGTCCGTTACGCATCACAGCAACGGGAGAAGCAGCGTCTATATACTTGGCTAAGTTTTGCCTGAACTCCCGAACACCAATTCTTTCTACCATTTCACTCTCTACTTTTGATTTGTGTATCGTTGTGTACACAAATTCTAGCATAGGTTTCGATCTCAACTTCTTTGGGTAGTGCCTTTGCTTAACAGTTTAGCCGTCTGGATAGCAGGAAGTATGGGATTACAACCCTCACCCAACTGAGCTGGAAAGTGTTTAGCTAAATGCTAACTATAAATCAAAATTGTAATTTGTTCTTCGTCATTTATCATTTATTGGGAGCAGATCTACAATAGTAGATGGGTTTGAGGAACGAAAACCAACGACAACGGGTTAACTTGGACATTGTGTGCTGTCCCATGACAGGCTTCCCATGCTCGCAGAGGTAAAAATGATGGTGAACATGAACTTAGCTTCACTTTATGACATTGAATATGACCAATGGTTAACCCAAACCATTAATTTGTTAAAAGAAAACCGATTCAATGAGTTGGACAAAGACCATTTAATTGAGGAGTTGGAATACTTGAGTCGGCGAGAGAAAAAAACAGTTGAACAGTTTCTAGAACAAATTATCCGACATTTGCTACTTTGGCAATATTGGACGGCAGAACATGATGATAATGCCAATCACTGGCCAGCAGAAATTATGAGCTTTAGAACCCAAATTAATGAAGATTTAACCCAAAAATTCCGAAATTACCTCCAAGAAAACCAAGTCAAAATTTATGAAAAAGCATTAAACTACGTGAAACAAAAGACCGGATGCGAGGTCAATTTTCCCGAAAACTGCCCTTATACCCTCGACCAACTACTAGAGATGAACTGGCTACCAGAAAAAAGCTAAAATCACTGTTTTGGTCAGATGCGTTAATGACCTGACTTTTCACTCTAAGTTTAGAAACCTGAGTTGGGGCGGGTTTAGTTAAATCTGGTTACAACCGAAAAGATAGTTGTGAAACCCGCCCCTACAGAGGCACCACATACCGTGAAAGTTAGGTTAATGACCCATAACCAATCACCAAGGACAACTCACAAAATCTGCCGTCCTGTCAGTAATCCTCGCACTTCTAACATGGCAGAATAAGTGGGTAAAATATGCAATGTTTCATCTGTAGGTGTATGCGCCAATGCCGTCTGAATTGCTTCTTGTAAATCCTCTTTAATAATTAACTCACAAGGATGTTCTGCCTCAGATTGAGAATACTTGAGGCGCAATGCCATATCATAAACGCGATCGCCACTAACCACAATCGTCCCCCCTAACGCCACCAGCTTCTCGGTATCCACGTCCCAAATCCAAGACACATCGGTGCCATCTGGGGTACGGTCATTCAATACGACTAACTTGGTCGATGCGCCCCCCTGTTTTTGGATATCATGCACCGCCCGGATGGTTTCATTCATTCCTACCGGATTTTTCGACAACAGAATTCGCACATTCTTCCCTTGAACCTCTAATTCCTCGGCTCGTCCAAACGCCGCCTTGAAGGTTTTAACCGTATCGTAAATATCCGCCCGTTCAATACCCAATTCCTCTGCCACTAATCCAGCCGCCAGGGTATTATATTTGTTATAAATACCAATTAAGATTTGGGGCCACTCCTGACTATTTACGGCTAAGGAACTTTTCTTAAAGCCGCAACTCGCGCAATGGTAGTCCCCTAAATGAGACAAGTAAACCCCCTTGTAATCCAGAGGATAACCGCAACTGGGACAGTAAATCGAGTCTACGGCATGGGGAATTTCTTCCAAATAGCGATCAGGTTCATTTAAACCGAAAAATCGCACCGTTTGCGATAACTGCTGACCGAGATAACACAGCGTCGGATCATCAGCATTCAAAATCACCCGCGTTTGGGCAGGAAGCGGTGCGATCGCGTCCATCCAGCGCTGACTAATCGTATCCACTTCCCCGTAGCGATCGAGCTGATCACGAAATAGATTTAAGCCCACAATCACCTGAGGCTGGCAATCCGGCAAGAGCAACGGTAATATATTTTCATCCACTTCCAAAATGGCATAATCGGCATCGAGCAAACCCACAACATTGGTATGCTCCATCAACGCCGTCACCAACCCATTAATCAAATTCGCACCCGTGACATTATGCGCCACTCGCCACCCCTGACGCTCCAACAGAGTCCGCAACAATAAAGCTGTCGTAGTTTTCCCATTCGTCCCCACAATCAGAATCACCCCACGCCTCACCTGTGCCAAGAGCAACGGTAAAGCATGAGGTTGAATTCTGCGGGCAATTGACCCTGGCAATACACTAGCTGCCCCTAAACGGAATCCTCGCACCAACGAGGTAACCGTTTTAGCCGCGCCTACCGATAAACCCAGGCGCACTTGATCTAGCACTGATCGACTCACATCCACACTCCTCCCAGACGGGGCAGCTTTTCGGTTCGCTCTTGCTTATACTAGGCTATCTACTCACCTATTTATGGCTCGTCAGTATATTATTCTACCTATTTGACTTTATTGGGATTGTGTGATGATACGCATTTATTCACGCGATCGCTTGAACTCGTCAGGCAATCAGCGATAATCAAAGACAGGGGATTTCATCTGAACTAACTTTGTGTAATATGACCTTTGACTCATTACCCGTTCTCAGTCAACATCTAACCAATCGCTATTCTTACAAACGTCTCATTGCCCAATGTCTGGTCACTCTGATTGCTGTCCTCGGCTGTTTGCTATTATCAACACCATTAGCCCTAGCCGAACTCAATGATGACCACTTTGACGGCAATATCTTTGCCCTCTATGCCGGGAATGGTTCCCTCGTCCCACCCCGCGTCACTCTGGCAGACTCGCTGAAAGCCCATAAACCTGCCTTGCTGGTGTTCTATATCGATGACAGCACAGATTGTAAGAAGTTTTCCACAGTGGTGTCCCAGTTACAAGCGCCTTATGGACGGGCGGCGAGTTTTATCCCGGTTAACGTTGATACTCTGTACGACAAACCCAGTGATGACCCAATGCAACCGGGCTACTATTATGAAGGGTTAGTTCCCCAAACCGTTCTCATTGACCAAGAGGGTGAGGTGAGATTGAATCAAACGGGACAAGTCAACTACGAAAAAGTTGATGATGTCTTTCGGGAGGTTTTTGACTTACTCCCCCGTTCTGAATCCCCAGAATTAAAACGGCGACCGATTAACGAGATTAATACGGAATTAAGCCAAAATTAATGCTCTGTGAGAGTTTGGGGAAAAGTATCCAAAATATGCAATTATAAAGTAATTCAAGTTTTGGCAGAGTACCTATCTCAATTTTCCCCTGCACCAGGAGCATCCCTGCTGTCCCAAGCTACCAAAACATCATAGAAGCTGAGAGCCACCGTCTTTTAAGCGGTGGATGAAAGCGACTTGAAGGATTTATCCTTCTGTTTACGGATTAAGTCTACAAAATGGTGTATAAATAGTGTAGGAGGTGATGAACAAGTGTTAA
>NZ_JAVJZI010000037.1:0-30509 GCF_040223135.1 Coleofasciculus sp. G3-WIS-01 | reverse complement strand
GACCGATAACATTGGCGAAGCTAACTTTACCCGAAAGGAGATTGAGGCAACCATACCTCACAGGAGGGGCAACCATACCCCTCCACCCCGAAAGGGGTATGCTTCTTAAACCGCTACCGCGCGTTCCTCCCCGGTCTGAAGCTTGCCCGATAAGCGAAGCGAAGGGACACGGGGTTTCCCACAACGGAGGAGTTCTAATGAGTTTACAGATTCACTCAACGGGTCACTGCTCATCCGCCGCTCACTGATACTCATTTTTATCCTAATTTACTCATGTCTACCTTGATTGACGTTAACACTCACGATGATTCCACTGAAAATGCCAACCCAGCCCAGTCTGAGTCATCAACCAAAACAATTTTCACGGTTGAAGACATTCATAAAATCCTGCCCCATCGTTATCCGTTTGCTTTAGTTGACCGCATTATTGAATATGTTCCGGGAAAGCTAGCTGTTGGCATCAAGAATGTCACCTTTAATGAACCCTATTTCCAAGGACATTTCCCGGGACGCCCAATGATGCCAGGGGTAATGATTGTTGAAGCCATGGCTCAAGTTGGTGGCATTGTTTTAAAACAAATGGCTGATATGGATGACGCTTTGTTTGTTTTTGCCGGCATTAACAAGGTTCGTTTTCGTCGTCCTGTCGTACCTGGTGATCAACTGGTGATGACAACGGAACTCGTGTCAGTCAAGCGCCGTCGTTTTGGAAAGATGCAAGCTCGTGCAGTCGTTGACGATCAGCGAGTTGCCGAAGGGGAATTGATGTTTTCTCTGGTCGAATAAATTGCACCTGCGCTATCCCAAATTCGGGTTAGCGCTCCTGGAGTTCTTACTCCTGCTGCACTGTAAAATACGGGCGTCAGCATAGATGATCACACCTGAAATTTAGTCTGCGATCGCTAGGGATAATTCCCAATCTCAAAATGACAACAAGACGCGGTAACAAAAAGTCATCTTTCAGACGTGCCTTATTAGTCTGTGGGGTGACTGGTGTTACAGTTTTTGAGAAGTTCTAGAGCGATTTTGATTATATTAACTTCACAGCTTATAGATAAGTTGGGAAATTTTCTGTCCCATGTCCCCTGTTCCGAGTTCCTTTGACTCACTAGCATGTTCACGACTTAAATAGGATCGCTATATGGCAACAACACTGATTCATCCTACTGCTGTAATCCACCCTGGCGCCCAACTGCATCCGACAGTTCAGATTGGTGCTTATGCGGTCATTGGTGATAATGTAAAAGTGGGTTCACAGACGAAGATTGGGGCTCATGCGGTTCTAGAAGGACCGACGGAAATTGGCGCGAGAAACCAAATCTTTCCCGGGGCAGCGATTGGCTTGGAGCCGCAAGACCTAAAATATGATGGCGCACCAAGCTGGGTCAGGATTGGTGATGATAATCGGATTCGGGAATATGTCACCATTAATCGAGCAACGGGTGCGGGAGAAGCTACGGTTATTGGGGATAATAACCTGTTAATGGCTTATGTTCACGTCGCTCACAATTGCGTGTTAGAAAACTCAGTGGTTATCGCCAATGGCGTTGCTTTAGCCGGACATGTTCATATTGAATCAAAAGCAACCATTGGTGGCGTTTTAGGCATTCATCAATTTGTCCACATTGGGCGTCTGGCAATGGTAGGAGGAATGAGTCGCATTGACCGGGATGTACCCCCTTATATGTTAGTAGAAGGCAACCCCGCACGAGTGCGATCGCTCAATCTAGTTGGTCTCAAAAGAGCAGGAGTAAGTGCTGAGTCCCTAGAAGACCTAAAAAAGGCATTCCGGATGCTCTACCGTTCCGATTACACCTTCAATCAAGCCCTAGAACAACTTAATCTAATATCTGACCATGAACAGGTACAGCACCTACGCCTATTCTTAGAGCGATCGCAATTAGCTGGACGGCGTGGTTCCATTCCGGGTCGTCGTTTTCATCATAGCCAAGACAGGGGAGAGTTTTGACCCTTCACAACCTTCGAGGAGATTTGGTGCGTGTGTAGGGGCGGGTTTTACTATTATCGTTTCTCGCCTCACAAGGGATGCAACTAAACCCGCCCCAACCCAGTGAAGCCATGGCGATTAAAATCGCTGCTACACTTGCCTTGCGTCCGCTTGACAAGGACTAGGTTATTACGGGGATAGCTAACTGAGATTTGGTATAACAAATGACAAATGACGAATGACGAATGACTAAAAAAACGATTTTTATCAGTACGGGTGAAGTCTCTGGTGATTTGCAAGGAGCAATGTTAATTGACGCCCTGAAACGTCAAGCAACTCACCAAGGATTAGATTTAAACGTTGTGGCATTAGGGGGCGAAAAAATGGCGCTTTCTGGTGCCACATTATTAGGAAATACTACAGGGATTGGCTCAGTCGGACTATTAGAATCTTTGCCATTTTTTCTGCCAACCTTAACCATCCAGCGTCGCGCTAAACAGTATCTTCAACACAATCCCCCAGATTTGGTGGTACTCATTGACTATATGGGACCCAATCTCGGTATTGGCAAATTTATTCAGCGTCAGCTTTCCCAAGTTCCTGTGGTGTATTACATCGCCCCTCAAGAATGGGTTTGGTCACTCTCTCCCCGTAATACAGCCACAATTGTGGAAATGACCGACAAACTCTTGGCGATATTTCCCGAAGAAGCCCGTTATTTTGAAAAAAAAGGCGCATCTGTCCATTGGGTGGGTCATCCCTTGGTCGATCGCATCCAATCTTATCCGAGTCGTGAGCAAGCTAGAGCGGCGCTAGGGATTCAACCCAACCAAACTGCGATCGCGCTTTTACCCGCCTCCAGACATCAAGAAATCAAATACATGATGCCCATTATCTTTTCCGCCGCCCTGCAGCTTCAAGGGAAGTTATTGGGGGGAGCAGGGGGAGCAGGGGGAGCAGGGGGAGCAGGGGGAGCAGAGGGAGCAGGGGGAGCAGAGGGAGCAGAGGGAGCAGAGGGAGCAGGAGAGCAAAGGACGAATGACAAATCCCCGATCTTTTGGATTCCCTTATCTCTAGAAGCCTATCGAAAACCGATTGAAGCGGCGATACAAGACTATGGGCTTCAGGCTATCTTGGTGAGTGAGCAAACTCACGAGGTATTAGCATCAGCCGATTTAGCGATTACCAAATCAGGTACAGTGAATTTGGAACTGGCGCTTCTGAATGTTCCCCAGGTCGTATTTTATCGTGTGAGTCCGTTGACTTACTGGATTGCCCGTACTTTCCTCAAGTTTTCCATTCCTTTCATGTCACCCCCGAACTTAGTGGTGATGCGTTCAATTGTGCCAGAGTTACTCCAAGAGGATGCTACTCCAGCAAACTTGGTTCGAGAAGCTATGGAACTTTTGTTTGATCCCCAAAAACGTCAACAAACCCTGACAAATTATCAACAAATGCGTGAGCTATTGGGGGACGTAGGCGTGTGCGATCGCGCGGCTTTGGCTATTCTCCAGCTAGCTGACGACAGGGGGGCGATCAAAGTTGACACTTAGAGAGTTCACCGATTAGGATGCGGTGAGGTAATGCCATAAGTACTCTTACCTAGGTTTGTCGCAAGCGCTCAAGCGCTTCTGGCACGCTTCGTGCCTACTACGAACCCAGTTTATTTTACTGAGGCGATATGGCACTAGCCATAAAACTTCTTTTTTGGCTGTTACCTGTGTTACCGATTGTCAAGGTGTAATACATTTTTCGGATGACCGCAATACAATAGTGATCTAAGCTACAAAGCGATACATCTAGTCCAATGTCTTACACAAACTCTACCCTTCTAGACGAGTGGGCTATTGAGGAATTTTTCCAATGGATTCCTCCAAAAGACCAATGGATTCGTGTGCAGTACGATGGTCGAGTGGGTTTGCTCTTAAACGGCAAACATATTCTATTACCGAGTCACTACGAAGCCCTAGATTTTGACCAAGCCAAAACCCTAGCCCTGATCTGGGGTGTTCAGCCCGGATTTATTCTCTACGGTGAAGCCCCTCACTACCAAGTAGATAAGCTCAGTTATGAGCTAGTTAGAGCGGGGTTTGTCGTTTACTGGCTAGGGGTCAAGAATATTGTACAATTTAATGCTTGGCTGGTGCGAGTATTGGATGGAATTCATTTATTAGAACCGTTTACACTAGACTGAACTTTTCCGTTTCTTCCTTTAAGATACTCAGGCAAATCTGACGTTTCACGACATTGATCCTCCGCTTCGCTAGTCGGACATGGCGCCTGTGTAGGGGCGGGTTTCACTACTATCTTTTCGGTTGCACAAGGGATGTGACTAAACCCGCCCCGACTAACTTTTTGGCTGGGCGACTAGAAGTCACAGCTACACAAACAAAGTCCGCCTGCGCGGACTGGATTATAGAGGGAATAATCAACCCGGATTTGGTATAAATTAGGTATTCCTTGTTATCGGTTCCAAGTCCCATTAGTGGAGACATTTATTACCCAGGTGGTGACAGCGTAGGGGCGAAGCATTCGCGCCCAGATCTATCGGTTTTCTATTCAAATTTAAACGCGAATGCTTCGCCCAATCTTCGCCCAATCACCAATCACCAATCACAAATCACCAAGTGCCAATTATCCCAAATCCGCCTTTGAAACCCCCTTTTTGCCTGGGCGACTAGAAGTCACGGCTACACAAACAAAGTCCGCCTGCGCGGACTAGATTATAAAGGGGGTAATCAACCCGGATTTGGTATTACCAATCACCAATCACCAATCACCAATCACCACTGGAAATCAGAGATGTCTGGTTCTTCTGCACCGAAGTCAATATCATCCGCAGCCACGGGCAAAGTTTCTAGCTTAAACGTTACCGCCTCAAGCTGTTTTTTGAGCTGAACGATCGCGCCTTCTAATTGTTTAATCGTTGCTTTATCCAATTGGGAACTGATTTTTTGATTGAGCGCCTCAATCTGACGATTAATATCTTCGATCGCCTCCTCTCCACCGCTGAGATCGACTTCAAAGAGTGCAGCTTGATTCTCGGCGATGGTTTGGGTTAAATTGTCAAGCTGTTCCTCAATCCCCGCGATCGCCCCTTCAACCCCACTCAACTCTAACTCAGCCAGCATTGGTAAATTCTCTAGACACAACTCCATCGCATCCAACTGAAAATCGATGTCTTTGAGAGCGTCGTCTTTTTCCTTAGCAGACATTGATTTCTCATTTAACTGCACCAAGGTAGTATAAATCTGCTCGCCAAGCTGATTGATCGCCTCTTGTAATTGCTCAATGGCTTGGACTTCTGGTCGATCATCGAGCTGTTTACTAAAGGCGTCGAGTTGAATATGAACCTCTGTAATCCCTGTTTCTAACTGACTCAGATCAATGTCTGGTGTCGTTGGTAAACCACCTAAACGAGATGTGATGATATTGATCTGATCCGTTAACTGGATCAGCATCATCTTTAATCCCTCAACCGCTTGGGTGGCTGGCTGATTGTGGAACTGTTGGTTCAGGGATTTAAGCTTATCCGTAAGCGGTGCGATGGCTTCATTTTCTGGAAGTTGCTCAATTTGTTCTACAGCCGGAATTGTGGGTATGGGGGGTGGCGGTGAAACGATCTCCTCTTCTACTAAATCGAAGAGGGTGGGTGCTACCTGATTGGGTTCAATGTCGGGTATCCCCGGAAGTTGCTCGAAACGCGCCGTTAGCTCATCGAGGCGATTGTGAACATCAATAATCGCTGATCCGATCTCCATCAAGTTTACTTCTGGCGCTGCTGAAATTTCGTTAAGCTGGCTACTCATCGTCTCCAGTTGTTCAGCCAGTTGAGCAATTACGATTTGCGATTGCTCCATATCCTGGAGTTCAGGACGATTCTGGAACTGTTGCTGGAGTTGGCTAAATTCTTCAGCGAGTTCCGAAAGTGCGGCTTCGACTCCGCTTAGATCTGTTTGAGTTGGGGTGGATAAAGTATTCACCCGTTCGGTTAAGGTGTCAATTTGACCCGTAATCTCAGCAATGGTTTGTTCTGTCGCGCTTAAGTCTACCTCTGGTACAGTCGGTAATTGATCCAAACGAGTGCTGAGGGTTTCGAGTTGTTTACTCAGACGAGCAATAACGGTTTGAGATTGGTCGATTTCTTGGAGTTCAGGACGATTCTGGAACTGTTGCTGGAGTTGGCTAAATTCTTCAGCGAGTTCAAAAAGTGATTCTTCTACCCCACTCAAATCTGTTTCTGTGGGAGTGGATAGGGTATTCACCCGTTCGGTTAAAGTTTCAATTTGACCGGTAATCTCAGCAATGGTTTGTTCTGTCGCACTTAAATCTACCTCTGGTACAGTCGGTAATTGATCCAAACGGATGCTCAGAGTATCCAGTTGTTCACTCAAGTGAGCGATCGCCCGTTGAGATTGGTCGATTTCTTGGAGTTCCGGACGATTCTGGAACTGTTGCTGAAGCTGGCTAAATTGTTCAGCGAGTTCAAAAAGTGATTCTTCTACCCCACTCAAATCTGTTTCTCTTGGAGTGGATAGAGTATTCACCCGTTCGCTTAAAGTTTCAATCTGCTCAGCAATCTCAGCAATGGTTTGTTCAATCCCACTCAAGTCTACCTCTGGGAGACTGGGTAACTGATCCAGGCGAGTGCTGATTGTATCCACTCGTTCGGTTAAGGTTTCGATCTGCTCAGCAATCTCAATAATGGTTTGTTCAATCCCACTCAAGTCTACTTCTGGGACAGTGGGTGACTCCGTTAGGCGAGTGCTGAGGGTTTCCAGTTGTTCACTCAAGTGAGCGATCGCCCGTTGAGATTGGTCGATTTCTTGGAGTTCCGGACGATTCTGGAACTGTTGCTGGAGTTGGCTAAATTGCTCAGTGAGTTCAAAAAGTGCGGCTTCGACACCACTCAAATCCGTTTCTGTGGGAGTGGATAAGCTATTCACCTGTTCGGTTAAGGTGTCGATTTGATCGGTAATCTCAGCAATGGTTTGTGCTGTCGCACTTACGTTTACCTCTGGGACAATGGGTAATTGATCCAAGCGGGTGCTGAGGGTTTCGAGTTGATCACTCAGTTGCGCGATCGCACGTTGAGATTGGTCGATTTCTTGGAGTTCCGGACGATTCTGGAACTGTTGCTGAAGCTGACTAACTTGTTCAGTTAGTTCAAAAAGCGCCGTTTCTACCCCACTCAAATCTGTATCTGTGGGAGTGGAGAGGGTATTTACCCGTTCGGTTAAGGTGTCGATTTGACCTGTAATCTCAGCCAGGGTTTGTTCAGTGACACTACCATCACCCTCTGGCGCTGCTGATAGCTGATCCAGGCGGATACTCAGAGTTTCAAGTTCCTCACTCAGTTGCGCGATCGCACTTTGAGTTTGCTCAAGTTCTGGAAGTTCCGGTCGATTCTGGAACTGTCGATTGAGTGTGTTTATCTGACTTTGGATTTGAGACAGGGTGTCTTCTGCGTCAAATACCTCAGTGTCTGAAACTACAGATAGGGTGTTGACTTGGCTGGTTAAGCTGTCGATTTGTTCGGTAATGTCAACTATGGCTTGTTCTAACTGACTGACATCGGTTGGGGAGGGGAGGGAAAGTTGATCCAGCCGTTGGTTTAGGGTTTCAATTTGCACCCGAATCTCCCCAATCACCTGTTCTACCCCCTCCTGTGACGGAGTCGGGAGTTGGTTAAGGCGACTATTGAGGATGGCAAATTCTTCAGCAAGCTGGGTAATTTCAGTTTGCGATCGCTCGATGGTTTCTAGTTCGGGTCTGGTGTTAAATTGTTGATCAAGTTGGCTCAGTTGTTGATTAAAATCAATAATTGCGGCTTCGATTTCACTGAAGTCTGTGGCTTCGACGGCTGAGGTTAAGGGAAGGCTATCAACTCTGGTGCTTAATCTCTCCAGTTGCTCGGTAATTTCTGCGATCGCATTTTCTACCCCCTGTAAATCCCTGTCGGAAATCGGGGATAGAATGTTCACTTGAGTGGTTAAAAGTTCCAGTTGCTCGGTAATTTCTGCGATCGCACTTGACTCGGCGGCTGGTGCTGTGGGAAGCTGATCCAACCGATGGCGAATGGTTTCGAGTTCCTCACTCAAGTCCGCGATCGTGGCTTGGGATTGCTCTATAATTTGCAGTTCGGGACGATTCTGGAATTGTTGCTGGATTGTATTAATCTGACCGTGGATTTGCACGATCGCTTCTTCTATGTCGGTGAAGTCAGTTTCACCGGAGAGGGGGAGGGTATTAATTCGTGCGGTTAAGGTTTCAATCTGACTGGTAATCTGTGCAATAACGGGTTCAAAACCGTTTAAGTTGGCGGTTGGTGCTGTGGGAAGCTGATCCAGGCGATGGCTGAGGGTTTCTAGTTCCTCCGTCAGTTGTGCAATAATTTGCAGTTCGGGACGAGTCTGGAATTGTTGCTGGAGTTGGCTAAATTGCTCAGTCAGATCGGTTGTTGCGGTGGGTTGGGTGTTAAGTTGAGTGGTTAAGGTTTCAACTTGATGGGTAATTTGTGCGATCGCAGCTTCAGAGCTGATTAGGTCTGTTATTGGCGCGGTGGATAACTCCTCTAGACGATGAGTGAGGGTGGCGACTTGGTTTCTAAGTTGTGCAATGGTTTGTAGTTCCGGACGAGTCTGGAACTGTTGCTGGAGTTGGCTAAGTTCTTCAGTAAGTTCTGAGAGTGTGGCTTCTATCCCGGTGAGATCAGTGGTTGCGGTGGATTGGGTGTTAACCTGAGTGGTTAAGGTTTCAACTTGAGTAGTAATTTGTGCGATCGCGCCTTCGAGATGAATCCAGTCTACCTCAGATGCAGCCGGTAACTGCTCAAGGCGAGTATTAATCCGATTGAGTTGTTCATGGAGTCGAGCCACAGCAATCTGAGATTGCTCAATATCCTCAAGTTCCGGACGACTATGGAATTGTTGATAGAGTTGGCTAAATTGCTCCGTCAGCTCAAAAATGGCTTGTTCAATACGACTCAAGTCTACCTCTGGCTCAGTCGATAGCTGAGCAAAGTTGGTGCTGAGGGTATTAAACTGTTCTGTGAATTGAGCGACTGTGGTTTGCAACTGCTCAATGGTTTGCAGTTCGGGACGAGTATTAAAGTGTTGGCTAAGTTGCTTAAATTGCTCAGTTAGCTCAGTCAGCGAGGCTTTTAGATCCTCAATCGCCGTTTTCTCTGGTCGAGCATTAAATTGTTGGTCTAAGCTGTTGAGTTGAGTATTAAGAGTGGGGATAACTTGGACTTGCTGATGTAGCGATTGAATAATTTGATATGTTTCCGCGATCGCACTTCTGGTGTTATCCTGTGTCTGCTGTACCATGTTGCGTCGGTTAACCAGGTTCAAAGCCAACGCTACTGTTAAAGGCGTTGCTGCATAAGCAACCTGCTGAGATGTCGTCGCTACAACAGTTCCGACAGCGGAACCCGCTAAGAAAATATACTCAAAGATTTCTAGCAATGATTTTTGTGTCATAGGTATCTCTATAGGGGGGTGAGCGAAGTCCTGAAAAGAGGACATTCCGGTTGCGGTTTACTGCTGACTACTACGCTTTTGTTATAGCGCTATCAATTGAACGGTAAGCTGTCATCACCGTTGTAGATTCCCCTAAACTTGATAATTCTTTGGTGACAGGTTTTCTGAGGGTTAAACTAAAATACTGGAAACTGAAATAGACATATCGTGCCATTGACAGTGATACGCTATTACTTACCCAAACCTGTGATACCTGTCCGGATTTTTGGGGTAGATACGTCTTATACCTGTTGAGGAGATGCGGTTCCCTTATCAGCCTTATTTCTTGGTTAAAAGAATAAATCATTTCACCGTAACTCGAACAGCTAGCCTGAAATCAATACAGGGTAAATGTCTTTCCTTGCTAAAATCAGGAGCTAGTTATCACGCTAATAGAGCTGAGAATTCTCTACTCACCGATAATCGAGTTAACCGATATTCTAAACAACCACAATGAAGATTGCCTATAAGTTTATAGTAACTTTAACTTGTGCTTATGGATAAACAGTCTCTCCCTAGTCCACGCCTGTTTTTATAGACAGTGAAATACCTCAGGTTAACCTGTAGGGTGGGTGAGACGGTTACTCAATTGATGAAGCAAACTGTTTAATCATAACCCCTCTGAACCCACCCACTTATCCTTTCTTCAAGGCGAATTCAAGATGAAGGCTAACCCCTTGACTTGTGCTGTAATTTCAGGTACTATTTCATCATGGGAAAATGTGTGCGCCTATAAACCCCGCTCAAGAACCAAGCGTTGGGTGGGTGAAAGGAAACTCAATGGCTTAAACAAACCATTTAAAGAGATAGCCGTCTGTTGAGAGTGATAGGGAGAGAACTAATCAAAACCCCTCCACTCCCATAAAATCTTCAATTGTCTTAATCGTGGGATCACCAGCTAAATACCCAATCCCCCGATGGAGATGAAGACGAAATTGAGTAGTCAGAGTCTCCTTATCACACCCTAAACCATCATTATGACAGCGTTGTTTCAGCGCAATTAACAAAATATCAGCCAATTCACCACCAAACACCCGCCACGTCATTTCCAAATTCGAGTCAGCCGGAATCGGGACAGGTGAAGGTTGAGTGGGTTCCGCCAAGGAACGGCAAAACGCCCAACGGCAAAGAATATTCCACTGATCAATTTTAGTATAGCGTTTGAGTTTAGTGAGTTGGTCTTTAGCTGATTTTGAGAGTTTAAAACGTTCAATTTCCATTTTTCAGGCAACAGGGAACTACTTAACAGGGAATAGGGGAACGGGTGCATGTCAACGCAAGTAAGTTGAGTCTTTGGGACGTAGGTCTTTCTCCTTCGCTACTGACATATCTGTAGCTTGACTCAATATTGTTTTGGCTCAACTTGTCAAGCTTTGATAATTTATACTATTCCTTCCTCCCAAAAATATTTAAATTTTCCAATCAGAGTCTCGTCTTAACAAAAAGTCATAATTGCTCATTTTCGACCCCTTTTCCCGAATAATCTACGAATTTTCAAGGGTTACGGCGATTGTGAGAAAAATGTGCGGTTTTCAGGTATAGTATTTATGGTGAGTATTTTGTAAGTTTTAATCATCTAGACATAGCTAAACCCCTTTAAGCTTCGTAAAACTTTGTATAATTTTTAGTTTTCGCCTCACTGCCAATGTTACCTTAAACCCATGTATTTTTTTAAAGTTTCGATAAAAATCATAACCAAGACTTGACAAAAACACAGATTGCACAGACGGAATAGCACAGATAGAACAGTAAATAGTGAAGCACACAGATTGACACAGACGACGAAATAGTCATCCCACAAGCTAATCATTTTTTATCCGGGGGCAAACATCTTGTCATCCTTAGCCCCATTGAGAACTAACACCTCTGTGAAATCAGTGGGAATAACCTGCCAAGTCCCCACCACTACCGTTCCTGCTTACTCAGCGAAATCAGTGTTATCAAACATCTGATAAAATTTTTATTGGAATAAATGAATTATGTTAAAAAAATTACCATTAAGTCCAACCGGGTGGCGAAATTTAGCAATCGCCTTAATCGTACTAGGGATATTTTTCCGCTTCTATAACCTCGATCGCAAGGTTTACTGGTACGATGAGACGATGACCTCGATGCGAATCTCTGGATATACCCAAACCGAAGTCATCCAGCAGACTTTCGACGGAGAGGTGATTCCGGTTAAAGCCTTCTTAGAGAAGTATCAGTATCCCACACCGGAAAAAAATCTCAATGACACGATTAACGCCTTAGCCGGAAATCCAGAACATTCCCCCCTTTATTATCTAATGGCGCGGTTCTGGTTGCAAATCTTTCCGGATTCAATTATCACAATTCGCAGCTTATCCGTATTAATCAGTTTCCTAGCATTTCCTTGTATGTACTGGTTATGTGGGGAACTCTTTGGGTTATCTACAGTAAGTTGGGTTGGTGTTGCTATTCTAGCGATTTCTCCGTTCCATGTCTTGTACGCTCAAGAAGCACGGGAATATAGTTTATGGACGGTAACAATTTTACTATCAAGTGCGGCGTTATTGCGAGCAATGCGATTGAAAACCTTACTAAGTTGGGGAATTTACGGAGTCAGTGTAGCGCTGGGACTTTATACTCATCCGTTTTCCGCATTTGTTTCGATTGGACATGGCATTTATATTTTAGTCACTGAAGGGTTCCGCTGGAGTCGGCGGCTGACGAGTTATTTATTATCGTCCCTATTCGGGTTACTCCTATTTTTACCATGGCTAGGGATTGTGATTAGCCATTTTTCCAAATTCGTGGATAATACCGCCTCAGTTAACTTGAATCGAGAAGGATTTTTACCCTTATTTTGGGGATTAAACTTGAGTCGAATTTTCTTTGATGTGAATCAAGGAACCAGTCCATTTAGTCCACTGCATTACCTCAGTGCTTTATTAGCCGGCTATGGGCTTTACTATCTTTACCGCAAAGCCCCCCTCAACGCTTGGGTGTTTATTATCACCTTAATTGGCGTTACCGGAATTGCCCTAATTGGACCCGATGTCATTTTAGGGGGGCGTCGTTCTAGTATTACCCGATACGCCATTCCCAGTTATTTAGGGATTCAGATAGCAGTCGCTTATTTGATAGCAGCCAAAACTACTGCAATCAACGGCAAGACAAGGCATTTGAAGCGCTGGCAACAGGGCGCGATCGCACTCTTATTTTGTGGTATTCTCTCCTGTATCGTCAGCGCCCAATTTCCGGTGTGGTGGCACAAAAGTCATAGTAAAAGTCGATATAATCCTCAAGTAGCTGAAATTGTCAATCAAACCAAAAATCCCCTAGTGGTTAGTGATAAAATTCCGGGAATTATGTTTTCTCTCAGTCATTCCCTCAATGGAGACGTTCATCTCCAGATGGTTTTACCTCCTGGTATTCCAGAAATTCCGGATACATTTTCCCCCATATTTGTTTATCGACCCACTGAAACCTTACAGCAAGGAATTCAAGCCAATCATAAATTAACAGAAGAACCCCATTCAAAATCATGGTTATGGAGAGTGGAATAGTTTGTTGGTAGTTGCGCTGCCTTCGCCCTAATCCGAATGTCACTGACTTTAGAGTTTGTAGTAAGCGCTTTAGCGCTTCTGGCACGCTTCGTGCCTACTACGAACCCAACTTAAGTCAGTGGCATTCGCCCTAATCCTTTGCACCCATTACCTCAAAGTCTAGCCAGAAATGATTATAAGTTAAATCGTACTAACTTAAAGCTGGTAGGCAATGTCTGACGTTAAACTCGTTAGGTGTCGTTCCTCCACCCAACCTACAACTTGATTCAACATGGATACTTTAATTATCATCGTAACCTCTCTAATCCTATTTACCCTCGGCGCATCAATTGGTAGCTTTCTCAACGTAGTGGTTTATCGCCTACCTGCCAATTTATCCATACTTTTTCCCCCCTCACGTTGTCCTCATTGCTTACATAAATTAGGAAAACGGGAAAATATCCCTATCCTGGGTTGGCTGTGGTTAAAAGGGCGCTGTCGTCATTGTCATAGTCGCATCTCTTGGCGTTACCCCCTAATCGAAGCAATCACGGGACTATTATTTTTATTAGTATTTTGGCGATATAGTTTGGGCATAGAAACCCTAGGATATTGGGCATTTTTAAGCTGGTTATTAGCCCTATCCTTAATTGATCTCGATACAATGACTCTACCCAACTCGCTCACCCAGTCGGGCTTAGTTGTGGGTATAGTCTTTCAAGGCGCATTCGCTTTTTCCCAGACGGCTCAACTTTCAGATATATCGGCTCAACTCATGACCGGAATTGGCGGGGCTGTTCTAGGAATTTGGTTATTTGACATCATCACCCTAGTCGGTTCTATCATCTTTGGGCAAACCGCCATGGGGGGAGGAGATGCCAAACTAGCCGCAATGATGGGGGCTTGGTTAGGATGGAAGTATTTACTATTAGCTGGGTTTTTAGCCTGTGCAGTCGGGGCGTTTGCTGGGGGCGGTGCCATGGCGATGGGTTGGCTGAATCGGCGACAACCAATACCCTTTGGACCTTTTCTAGCTTTAGGCGCTGGATTGACAGTTTTTTGGGGAGAAGCTATTCTGTCAGCTTATCTACGGTTATTTTTTCCCTTATCATTTTCTGAGATCACTGTAGTGTTTTTGTAGTATAATACATAAATATGTTGTCGGGAAATACCCGGAAGGATAACTCCATGTCTGAGGTTGTAACCATTTCCACCCCAATAAAACAACTCAAGGCAACAACAGAGGGTTTGACGCGATCGCGTGATTTCTCAGGCTAAAGAACGTGAAAAATCCTCTGTGCGCCTTGCCCAAATCAAGCAACAGACACTGAGGAAACCAATGAATTTAGAATCATTAGGCTGGAGTCAATTTTTTGCCAACAGCCTCAATTCCCAATGGCAAGAAGGCTACACCATTGGTCGAGTTGCCCTAGAGTACAAAAATACCTACCGTCTCTACACCGAAAAAGGCGAACTCTCAGCAGAGGTTATCGGCAAACTGCGATACCAAGCAACTGGACGTCAGGACTTTCCGGCTGTAGGAGATTGGGTGGTAATTCGCCTCACCAATGAAGGTAAACATGGGATAATTCATCGCATTTTGCCCCGAAAAAGTCAATTTCAAAGGAAAACCGTTGGCGCAAAAACCGAAGTCCAAATTATTGCCACGAATATCGATACCATATTTTTGGTCTCTGGTTTGGATGGAGATTTTAATCTGCGGCGCATTGAACGCTACCTGCTTTTGGTGTGGGAAAGCGGCGCGAATCCTGTAATTGTCCTCAATAAAGCGGATTTATGCGAGGATATTGCTGAAAAGCAAGAGGCTGTTGAAGCGATCGCTTTTGGTGTACATGTAATTATATTAAGTGCCGTCAAAAATCAGGGATTAGAAGCCCTAAAACCCTACCTAAAACCCGGAGAAACAGTTACCTTACTAGGTTCATCAGGCGTCGGCAAATCCACTTTGGTGAACCAGTTAATCGGTCAAGTCGTGCAAGGGGTTGGAGAAGTCCGTTCGGACGATAGTAAAGGGCGACATACCACCACCCATCGCCAATTAATTCCCCTGCCTTCAGGAGGTTTGCTGATCGATACTCCAGGGATGCGGGAACTTCAGATCTGGGCAGACGAGGAAAGTTTAGCCGATACCTTTACCGATATCGACACCTTAGCCCAGCACTGTCGTTTTCGCAATTGTAAACACCAAGAGGAACCCGGTTGTGCAGTGCAACAAGCCTTGAAAAATAGCACCCTTGATAATCAGCGTTTCCTGAATTATCAAAAACTGCAAAAAGAACTTCACTATTTAGCCAGGAAACAAGACCAAAAAGCCTCCTTAGCCGAGAAGGAAAAATGGAAAAAAATCACGAAAGCATTGAGGAATCAACACAAACACTGATACCAAATCGCAGAACATCATAGCGCCCATGTAGGGGAGGGTTTCACCACTATCGTTTCTAGTTTACCCAGATGCAAATAAACCCGCCCCGGGCAATTTCCACGAGATGCGCCGCCTCTTGCCAAATCTTCATTGTATCAGCCAAAAGACTTGAGTATGATCAGGAAATGCTGGGGGTAAATCAGAACAAGTTCCTATTGTCATTTGTCATTTGTCATTTGTCATTTGTCATTTGTCATTAGTCCTTTGTTATTTGTCCGATCATCTCCAGTTATTGCCCCCATTCTATAAAATTATCCCCCCATCCTTCAATCACCTCTGCGCCCTCTGCGAAAACCTCTGCGTTCCTCTGCGTTAAAAAACATAATTGCAAATCCCCAGCATCACCACTGCTATTGGTTCGAGCTGCTGTAGAAATGCCCGTTCCTACCTCTGAGTAGATAAATAGCAATTTTGATCGAGCAAGCATTTATCTGACATTTACGACTGTTTACCCAATCTTTGCGCTCACAAAGGGCATAGTTGTAAACTCTGCGGCATTGTTCCAGCCATTCACCAAAGATGGCTATTTGGGCGCTAGTTGGCTTTAACTTAAACTCGTAAATCAGATTAAACATTTGCTCGACCTTCTGCAATGTTACTGATATTATATTACACTATTTATTGAGCGGCATCAGGATTATTTTTCTCCCATGGTGCACTAATGAGATTCTTCATTCCGCTGTCGCTCAATTCAGAATGACAAAGGACTAATGACGAATAACGAATGACAATCAACAATCCGAGAAATTAAGACAAAGCTGCACATAGTCAACCCCTGCATCAATTTTTGTCTGTGTTGAAAAAGCATCCAGTCGTTGATGAGACATCTCTAACACCTCA
Organism: Coleofasciculus sp. G3-WIS-01; assembly: GCF_040223135.1. Taxonomy (NCBI): domain Bacteria; kingdom Bacillati; phylum Cyanobacteriota; class Cyanophyceae; order Coleofasciculales; family Coleofasciculaceae; genus Coleofasciculus; species Coleofasciculus sp. G3-WIS-01. The sequence continues at coordinate 14,249 of NZ_JAVJZI010000037.1, read as the reverse complement.
CAGCTTTGCGCCAACCACTGCTGAAATACCTCAAATCGACCATCCGATGGATGAACCACCTGATAAACGCGCACGCGATTTAAACGCTTACTTTCACGACCAATACATTGAAGTCCATAGCCAATCTTATCCAACAAACGCCGGACAATGCGAATGGGTGTCGAATTTGACGCCAATCCAATCCCCAACGTCGTTTTAATCGACGCCCGATCCGATAGTGCCAATCGCGCCATCGCCTGCAAATCCTGATCAGTTCCTCGTAACTCACGCCCCCTATCTGCCAGCAAAACGGGCACTCCCAAAAGTTCCATCGTCCCTACCGCCGCCCCCAATTGAGAACGATTAAAGTCAGGCAAAAAAATACTTCCACCCCCTAATTGAATCAATCGACGTGCCATCGCCGCATCCCGTTGCGCCAAATGGTCTCGCCCTATCGTGAGAAAATAATGCAGCAATAGCTTTTGATACCAACCCTGATCATCCTTAGCCACAAGTTGAGCAGTAACCGGAATCCGATAACGCTGCTTTAACTCATACTTACGAATCGCGCGTCGTTGAGCAAGGGTTTTCACTAATCGTTTTTGCCCGGTATTATACTGATGATCACTGAGATTTTTAGCCCGGGCGATCGCTAAACATTCTGCTTGATAATTTTGGTCTTTCACCGCCGCGATCGCAGCCGTCAGCGAATCTGCTTCAACCTTCCCCTGTGTCTGGTTAGCCTCTCCTCCCGTCTGTTGATCCGAAACCTCAACCACCTGATGCCCTTCCTCCCGCAGCGCCGCCAGTACCGATTCGCGATACTGAAACATGGACGCATTATGCCTTACCGCCATTCTTGCCCAGCACAATAGCGATTCCGCCTGAAAACCCGTCTCAATATCATCAATAGCATCAAAATCTGATTGTTGTAACAATCGAATATTAAGCTGAGTCAAACGCCGTCCCGATGTCAACAAAGCGGGAATCGACGTTGAACCATTTCCCACCCGATTAAACCCACCAGGCGCCACCCACAGGAACCGAGGCAAATTTTGCCGCACCCGCCCTAACGCCTGACGCACCGAGTTTTCACTTTGCACCCCAATCGCAATCCCCCAAACCGAGGTGAAATGTCCCTGCAACTCAATGCTGACTCCCGTTTCAATCACCGGACTTGCCAAAACAATATCATACTGACTCAAAACCCCATCCAAATCACCCATACAGCCATACGCCGGATGAGTCGGTTCAGCTAGGGATTCTGAATCAATGCGGAGAATCTTCGCCTCAGGAAATCGAGAACGCAGATACGCCTCCAACGTACAAGTTCCCCACTGACTCCCCCGTTTCTGGGCAGAAAGGCAAACAAAGGGTTTCCCACCAGCTGCAATGTGCCGTTCCAAGTCCTGAATCAATCGTTCTGGTTTAGGTTCTGGATAATAGTTTACCCGCCACGATTCCAACTCGCTGGGTTTCCAGGTATTGTGAATAATATAAGGATGTTGGGGAACCCCCGATAAAGAAATCAAGTAATCGATAGAGACATCACTCAAATCCGCATCCGCCACATAGACTTGCCCCTCACCTGCCAAAACATTCTGCATCAATGTCTTTAGGGATTTCAGAATCGCCACTCGATGACTACTGCAAGTATCCGAATCCAACCCATGCCAAAGAACCTGTTCCACTTCATCAATAATCACCACCCCATCTGACCAGTTCACCGCCTCAAACCTAGCCTGAGAAGTAGGATGGAGAGAGTCAACGCACAGACCATAGCCTAAAGTAGCACCTGTATCCCCATCCTGTACCTGAGTGATATAGTTCAAGCCAAAGCGCTGACACAACGCCTCCAGGAGTCGCACTCGATGACCAATCACCAAAACCCATTTCTGGCGCTTGATGGCGTCTTTGACAATCGTTTCTAACCATTGGGTTTTCCCTGTCCCTTTGGGGGATTTAATCCCAATCAGTTTGGCATCCTCAGGAATCGATAGTTCCCCTAAATAGCGGTGATTTACCTGTACCGTGGGCGGATACGTCAGGCGGGTTAAGGACTGGGCTTTCCAGGTATCGAGGGGGACGGCGGTTTGATAGGCTTGGTCAAATGCTGTCTGAGTACTGATGGCAATTAAGTCATCCACCCCTTTCCCTTGGTCTGGATGCCAACTGATTACTTTGACAGAACATCTCTGTTGGGTTAATAAATATCCCAACTGGCGAATAGCCGCATTAACCGTTTTGATTGTACTTGGTTTAGTGTCTTGGTCGAAGGCAATATAAATCGTTCTCCCCGGCGTTGCTAATTTGAGTAACTGGGGGATGAGGCGAGACTTAGCGATACGATGTCCCTGTTCATCTCTAGGGACACGATAGCCCCCAAATACACCAGGGAGGGCAATGGCTGCATAGCCGGCGGTGAGTAAAGCCCCCGCTTTCTTTGCGCCCTCAGTAATACACAAAGGAACTTCTGGATGGGCGATAAGCCACTGCCAAAATCCCCTGGCAACTGTTGACCCTTCACCGCCTTCGAGGGCATAGTTTTGAATGTGTAGGGGCTCTTTTAGGGACTGACTGGGGGCGATTGATGATAACGTTTCTGCATGATCAAATGGAAGCGTCATGTTATAGCGATTAGCAATACCTTGCCACAGATGTAGGGGGACACGCAGGGCAAAGATACCTGTGGGGGTTAGAGGCGGATGTTCATATTTAATCGGTTTTCCTGTCTGAGTATTGTGCCGAGGAGAACTGGGCTTGAAACAACCCCAGAGGTCATCATTACCTGTGAGTAGGTCAATTCCGGAACACCACCATCCCCCGTGTTCTGTATGTTCGTAGCGTTTGAGGATGCGGTGACTGACACGACCATCATTGCGTCGTGGTAATGTATCCGCGTAGAGTAAATAGTTCGATGGGCAAGTGCCAGTTAAAGGGATAACGTTCAGGCGGGTGAGTTGGTCATCGATACAGCTACTGTTCCATTCTTGCAGATAATTCACGGGATTAGAGATTGAGTGGGTCATACAGGAAACTACACTACATCTAGTAGCCAAACTAGATAGGTTAGGAAAGGAACACTAATTATAGGGCTTGTTGACCAACGATCGCAGTGTCCTGTAAAAAAATGGCGGTGCAGGGCGCAACATAAGTGAGTTAGGCAAGAATTCGTTATAGCAGTAGACACATCGATTAGGACAAACGAACTGTTGTTCCAGACGCTTCAAAAGCGCGTCTCTACCATAAGATGCGTCCTAACCGCTATGGCGATTGCTATAAATCTCAGACTGAGCTTTAAGCGACCTGATCGGGCTTGAGTATAACCTTGATACAGTTGTCCTGCTTGTGTTTGAAAATTTCGTAGCCGTGGGGTGCTTGTTCTAACGGTAGACGATGGGTAATCACGAAAGATGGATCAATCTTGCCATTTTGGATAGAATCAAGTAACGGGCGCAAGTAGCAATGAACGTGGGTTTGTCCTCCGCAGCCATGTATCCCGTCGGGAAGATATCGGTTAGAAACACGACTTGTTCATCGGTTAGTCCCTCTGGAATCTTGAACAAACCGACATCAGCAAAGGGAACACGAGCGTATTCCGCCTGACCTCCACCGTAGCCTCCTGTCATATGAGAGTAGCCAAAAAGACCTGCTGGGGAATGACCCATGAGTTTTTCCGCCATCGCAGCGTTAGGGTTAGAGTTGTCACACAGTGACCATAAATCCCGCTTACAGAAGAAGCACGATCCGCAGGAAATGGTAAAGGGGACAACGACGCGATCGCCTATGTTGACATTCTTGACAGCACTGCCCAATTCAACGACTTCTCCCATGAATTCATGACCCAGGATGTCGCCCTCTTTCATTGTGGGGTTATAGCCATCATAAAGATGTAAATCTGAACCGCAAATCGCCGTTGTCGTGATTTTAACAATCGCATCACGCGGATCAAGGATTTTTGGATCGGGTACGGTGTTGACTTCTACCTTATGGGTATCCTGCCAGCAGACGGCTTTCATTGTTTTTTCCTTTTGTAATGTGAGACTATTAAGCGTTAGTTTTGAGGCGTTCTGCCCTAAAGCTATTCTAAAGATTGAGTAGTCTCCTCTCCTCTGACTAATGAAATAGGATACTTTATCTAATGCTCTATCTAAGGGATGATACAGTGCTTAACTTGATTATTAAATTGATTGCATTAGCCTCTATTAATTTTTAGTTAGTCCGCGTAGGCGGACTTTGTTTGTTTAGCCGCGATTTTAATCGCCACGGCTTAAGTTGACTTTTACGGAACAGGCTAAAGTTTTTGCCAAAATGGGAGGAACAGCATTGCCAATTTGGTTACATTGACTTTCTTCATTGCCCTTGAATTCAAACCAATCCGGAAAACTTTGCAAACGCGCTCCTTCACGAACCGTTAACCGTCGTCTACGTCCATCGGGTAAACGGATACGCAACATATCACCTGTAGGAGCGCTTAAATTTCGGCAAGTAACGGTTCTAGAAGGGGTATCAAGGTGTAAATCTCTGGGTCTAACGCACTTAGATGCTCTCTCGTATTTTTTGATATATTCATCCATGCTGGGAGTGAGGAATTTAGCATTTGGGGGTGCAATCAAGGCGAGTTCTCCCAGTGCTTCACCAACGGTATAAGGTAAATTATTATGGGTTTTGGGATGCCATTTCCATCCGCCTCGGTGAGCCACACAAAAAAGACGTTCTCTTCGCTGAGGAACACCATAATGTGCGGCGTTGAGGAGATCCCATTCAACGATATAGTTTAGACCCCTGAGAGCGCTGGTAATTTCTTCAAAGTAGGTTTTATTGCGAAATAGCATTCCCCGCACGTTTTCAAATAAAGCAAGCTGGGGGCGATAAGATTTAACCGCGTCAAGAAATATGGGGAAACCATCGCGACTGTCTTTGAGTCCCCGTTGATGTCCACCAACGCTAAAGGGTTGACAGGGTGGACCACCAATGATGACATCGGCTCCATCGACTAAATCGGGTTGGCGTGTTAGCGTGGTCTGATAGCAGAAACCATGCAGGTTGTGCTGATAAGTGGTGCAGGCGTCTGCTAATTTTTCATAACCGATAGTTCTAAATCCTGCGGCTTCAAAACCGAGTGCTAATCCTCCACAGCCAGCAAATAGATCAATCACCAAAGGTGCTGTCGCATCGATGGGGGGAAGTTGAAGTTCTTGCTCAAGGCAATCAAGGTAGGGGAGTTTGTTTGGCATTCTCCTATTTTAGGACGCGATCGCACGCTTATCTTCTCCATACCTTAAATAGAACGACTCAAAAAATGGGAGTAAATTCATGGTTAATTCAGGTTGGGATGAGACAAGGCTCAAAGCCGCGATCGCTTCTGTTCGTAGTAAGCACTTTAGTGCTTGGAAATTGAGCATTTTAAGCCACTCGCATTGGCTACTACAAACCCGTTTAGACATGAGCGGCTTCTATGGCTTGTTCAGCCGCGATCGCATGATCAATTTCTTCACGGTGGGCGTGGTAAAATGCTAGGGCTTCATCGATTTGTTCTGCATTCAAGTCATACTCAGCGGCTATCTGATTTAAGGATAAACCCCACTGTTGAGCCGCAATGACTACGGTTTTGACTCTTAGATTAGTCCCACGCAAAATCGGTATAAGCTGACCGCTAGCACTGTTACGATAGGTAACATGAGCAAAGGTTGGGACGTTACGTTGTCCTTTCAGAGAATTTACCTTTTCTGCGATCGACCTGTCATTTGGCTGTGCTGTCGGCAAACTTAGATCTCTTAGAATAGCTTTAGCTTCCTCTATCCTTTGAGTGAATTGATTATGGGAATACTCAGGGTTCTCAACCATTTAAAACAATTTCAAAGAGAGCTGTATGGGTTGACTCAGTAAGCGAGATTCCTCAGATAATTTTTGCTCAGTAATTTTCTGATGCTTAGTTTGAGTATTATTAATGTTATATGATTCATTATTGTTGCCACCTTTTACAATTAAACCAACTTCTTTACCGTAGAGCAACAATTCTGGAATAGCTGGAGGTATTACGACTTTTAGTGAATCAGAATTATGCACTTTTAACAATTCTCTTAATTCCATCAACAAACGACCAAGAACATTTGTGCCAGTAAGGGTTTCTTCATCAACTGGAATAGCACCCCAAAAGTTATCTTTACGGGAATCCTCTACAATGGGTCGATCACCTGTTGATAACAAGAGACTACTAAAACGATCCCAATTTTGAGCTAGCTTCACACGTAAGGACCAGCGCATAATCTTTACCCGAACTGCATCCCAGTCAGATCGCGACTGGTTACGGTAAGGTTTGCTCTTCATCTTTGCCGTCATTGGACTCCGTTGAGCAATTATCATGCGTTGAACATCTGGTAAATGGGGAAATCGACACGCCTGATAGAGAGCTTCAGAGGTGAGAATTCGCACACCATTGACAAGCAAAGGATATCCACCTGCCATATTTGAAAGTCCACCAAATGCCTCATTAGTCTTACGAAACGTAACACAATCTTTTCTGCAATACGTTCTATGTGCTAGAGTTTTATTCATTTTATATCCCTCCAAAATACTCTGTAGTATAACTCTTAAAACAAAGCTATGGCTGATTAACTTTACGTGGGAACAGTGGATACCATTTGCTAACTGGGTGACTTGATGGAAAACTAGGATCTCCCCACCATAGTACCAAAGGACAGTTGTTAGCGATATTTCGGTAAGTTACAAATATTGCCCCAAAACCAAGAGACTCAAGATACTCATACCCCAAGGGTCGCATTTCAGGTTTAGGATTTTTTGCTAGAGATACTATGTAGGCTCCAGCCTTCAAGAAGGCACGTTCAACTACTTCACGCGCTTCTGGTGAAGAGAATATTGTTTCTTTTGTAGGTACTCCACTAGGTCGAAAGAGTCGCGGACTAAAAATTTTCCCTTGACATCTGTCTCTTACCTGCTGTATGTATGCATCAACTAGCTCATCTCCAGAGATTTCACAAGGCCAGAGACACTCAAATCTTTCAGTATCTTGAGGGAGGTTATTAAATTTATACCATTTTCTATAGTCTAAAGAGACATCATATACTTTAGCCTCTACATCCAATTGTTGTTGAAGATAACTAAGACCACGATTATGTGCTGCCAGAAATATTAGATATACGGTTGTGCCTCGAATAGCTTCAGGAAGCCACTGCTTCAAGTCGTAACGTACTGTGTTTCCAGAGAAAAGACAATCATCTAGATAAATGTAAGCAACCGGAGATTCACCACAGGAGGTAATACTTATTCCATATTCAGCTTGAGTGACTTCATCTGCTAAAGTCAGGAGATCACCTTGGCTAATTCCCTTCCTCTGAATGCGTAAAAAACGTGTAAGAGGTATTACTCTTTCTGGGTGAGTTCCAAATATTTTATGAGATGTTAATGCTCTGTGGATAATATCTTTGGCTTTTTGCTGCGATACATAGTACTTCTTTAAAATGGCATCCATCTCAGCAAGAATCGTTAGCTGATCGTCTCTATTAAATTGCTCTACCCATCTATTGACATGGTCTGGAGTTATAGGTTCAATCTCGTCTTTACGATAATCGGCAATAGTTGTTGCTATTGATTCTAGTAAATTCTGACGATAAGTGCTTATCATGTTGAAATGATTTTTATTTGTCCTAATTTAACAATAATCACAAATACTCCCATCTGGCATCCTCGCCCCTTCTAAATTAACATCACTCAAATCCGCCTTATCCAAATTCGGCCCCGTCAAATCCGCCTCCCTTAAATCCGCCCCCGCTAAATCCGCATTCTGAAAATTTCTCCCGCCACTCTGATAACGCGATCGCACTTCCCCAACATCGGTTACACTAATCTCTCGCTGGGGCGGATGGCGAAAGGTAAAGGTAAACGTATCCCCACTCTGCATCACCCGCCACATCTCCTCATACAAAGGATAAGAACCCACCCCACTCAACTTCACCCACCCTTTTGCCCGAGTTAACGCCACAAATAATTGATGCCTCGGCTCACAATGCTTTGATTACTGGGCTGATTACTGGGCTGATTACTGGGCTGTTTTTTGGGCTAGACTGTGGTTAAACTCTCTCGTCTATCCCTGACAGATTGTCGCGACTTATGGCTACGTTCAGCGCTGTTACTCCAAAACGGTTTACGCTCTTAGACTATCACCGTCTCCTTGAACTGGGGTTTCTCACAGAAAATGACCGAGTGGAGTTAATTCGCGGAGAACTGATGCAAATGGTAGCGAAAAGAACCACTCACACCGTTTGCAATACCTCCTTGGTTTACGAAACGACGATGTTGTTGCAACGGCGGGCGATTGTTCGAGGACAGGAACCAATTACGTTGCTTCCCAATAGCCAACCCGAACCCGACTTGGTGATTGCGCGTAATCGTAGCGATCGCTACTTATCGGGTCATCCTCGTCCCGGTGATATTTTATTAGTCGTTGAGGTGGCAGATTCTACACTTAAGTATGACCAAGAGGTGAAGTTACCCCTCTACGCTGAGTCGGGAATTTCTGATTATTGGATATTTAATTTGTTAGCTAGTTGTTTGGAAGTTTATACTCAACCTTATCAAGATTTACAAGGTAACTTTGGCTATGCCAATAAGCAGATTTTCCTGCCGAATGCTCGTGTGACTCTGCCGAGTTTCTCTGATTTATCTCTCGATTTATCCAGCGTGTTTCCTAGCTAGATATTTCAGATCAATTAGTCTTACAAATACTCCCATCTGGCATCCTCGCCCCCTCGAAATTCACCTCACTCAAATCCGCTTTATCAAAATTTGCCCCCGTCAAATCTGCCTCCCTTAAATCCGCCCCACTCAAACTCGCCCCCACTAACTTCGCCCCCACTAACTCCGCCCCCCTTAAATCCGCATTCCCCAACTTCGCCCAACTCAAATCCGCCCCGCTTAACCGCGCCTGCTTCAAACTCGCCCCCACTAACTTCGCCTTGCGTAAACTCGCCCCACTCAAGTCAACTTCACTTAAATCTGCAATCACCAACTTCGCCCCATCTAACTGCGCCTGCTGTAAATTCGCCCCCCGCAACATCGCGCCAATTAAATTAGCGTTCCGCAAATCCGCCTCCGCTAATTGCGCCCCTGCTAAATCTGCATTCTGGAAATTTCTCCCGCCACTCTGATAACGCGATCGCACTTCCCCAACATCGGTTACACTAATCTCTCGCTGGGGCGGATGTCGAAATGTAAAGGTAAACGTATCCCCACTCTGCATCACCCGCCACATCTCCTCATACAAAGCATAAGAACCCACCCCACTCAACTTCACCCACCCTTTTGCCCGAGTTAACGCCACAAATAACTGATTCCGCAATTGCAGATTACTCTCATCTTTTGCCACATTATCCAACCCCACCACATACACCATATCCGCCTCATTTCCCTTCGCCCGATGGATACGAGACACGGTAACGCCACCCTCAAACCAAAACTTATTTGGATCACGGTTATCTTTATCAATATGCAGCATATTACAATCCATCGCACTGGGAATATAAATATCAATTCCCTGGGACATCAAAAACTCCGCCACCGCCGTTTCCAGTCGCATCGCCTCGAACCCCAACCCCAAAACAATCACCAGTATCTCGCGACTAGGTTTCAGCCCGTCATAGCGAAGATTGTAGAAAATATTATCCGCCAGTGCCGTTAATTCTTCCTGACGCGATCGATAGGCGATAAACTCAAATAAAGAACCCTGCCAAAGTTTTGATACCAAATTCGGTGAATGTTCTGATGGGCGTTTTACGGTAATTTGTTGACCTGGACGAAACTTTCCAGTTACTTCATAGCCAATCGCTTGCCAATCCTCAACACGGGTAATTCCGGTTAACATCCCCCCCCGCCGCAATAACCCCATACCAATCCCATGGGCGGCGGTAAGAATTGCCCCTGGGGTACGATAACACCGATACATGGTTTCACTTTTTCTAATTCCTCCGCCATATTGTCCGGTGACTAAATGTCCTAATTCTTCACCAAACAATTCACTAGCATTAGGGATATTCAAGCTTTCTAAACTTTGCGCTTCATCATACGCCCAAATTAACCGCCGTTGTTCAGGTTGGACGGGTTCAACGGGGCGTAATGCCTGATATGCCATCCAGTAAAAAGGCTGTTTCCCCTCAAATTTCATCGGTTCATCGACGATTAAATCTTGACCTTCATCGATTAAAATGGCATCGTATAATTTTGGGATAGCTGTATCTTCTAAAAGACGGCGACAAACTTGAGCTAACGCCTGATGAGGTTGCTTGATTTCTATATCGTTGACGGTAAGCGCCTTTACCCCCGTGTTGCGGCAAAGGGTACTATAAAATCCGGGTTGTTTTTTGCCCCCCCAAGCGTGCAGAACTTTTAATTTCCGATTCCCTATTTCGTCATATCTGATTTCGCCACTACTAAAGCGGCGCAACCATTTATCCAGTTGGGCAATAATGTTGTGATAGAGGCTGCGGCTGAAGAAGACGAGGGCGATATCCCAGTCGGGATGCTTGAGGTGGATATGGGCGGCTTTTTGACAGAGTAATACTGTTTTCCCTGAACCCGCTATCCCCCGAATCCGTTGCGGACCGGGGGGAATGGATTTGGCGATATGTTCTTGGGCTAAATCGAATTCGGATAGGTGTTGGCGTACCTGAGCAAGAATACTACCACGGGTTTGTTGAGGCGTGCCATTAATAGTTTTGAGGATAGTATTACTGTGTGCCTTAACGCGCTGTTTTGTCCGGAAAACAGGTGTCCCACTAATCACCGCTTGCAGTAATTTCCACTGCTGGTTACTCAGAGGCGTTCCTTTGATAATCGGATAGGTTTGGTGAATCCGTTTGACTAGAAAACCTAACCCCCCAGCCCCCTTCCCTTTTAGATCCCCCTCCCGTCCCCCTTCAAAAGGGGGAAGCCGGATGTTGCTGCGCTTTTGTTGCACGGAAGGGGGAGCCGGAAGCCCCTCCAAAGAAAAATTTATTCCGTTTCCCTCCCCTCGTAGGGGAGGGTTAGGGAGGGGTCTCTGAGGGGTCTGCTCTCTCGTCAATTGACTAACAACTTCATTCCAGGAAGAAATATTCTCTTTAAAGAGAATTGGCGGACAGCTAGGGAGTTGGTAGAAGCCGCTTTGATACCATTCAGTCTCGGTAATTAAAGGAAGGCAAATTAACGCCCGCCCTGTGACTTTACGGCGCAACATCGGTTCGCGATCGCAGTAGCCCAATAGTGAAAATAACTGATTTTCCGCCTGTTGGTAAGGGTTACTGCTGGTGGTGTAATAGTTTTGGAACTCCCAGCGATGACCTGTAATTGCCAGAATTTGGTCGATGGTGACGGATTTAATCTCGATCACGACTAAACCCAGTTGGGCGTCCACAATCAGAATATCGGGTTCCTTGCGAGACTTACCCACCTTAGAAAATATAGGATAGCGCCAATACCCGATACAGGTGCGATCGCTAAATGCTCTCTGTACAGCGTCCCAGGTTTTTTGTTCACCGCCTTCACCTCCTTTACCCAGTGGTTCGGTGGTAATAAATTTATAGGTCATTCGTCATTTGTCATTGGTCATTTGTCATACTCGCCTCTCGATTACAAGCTACGTCATTTGTCAGGGAATAGGGAATAGGGAATAGAAAACGGGCGATCGGCTATTCAAATTCATAGTTTATAGATGTCCTTCTTTCTCTGGATAGAGACTAAAGTTACACCTATGGATTGAGGAAATAACATCCCCAAAAAGATAAGATTTACTTATAAATTAACGACAGACTGATTTATCTCTAGCGTGTAAAAGGAGAGAACAATGGCTTTACATCAACAAAAACGGGCGATCGGTATCTTTACCAGCCGGGAAGCGGTAACACAAGCACTGCAAGAACTCAACCGGGCTAAATTTCCCCTGGATCAGGTTACCGTAGTTGCTAGAGAACTAGAAGAAAACTTGTCTCAGGAGAATCAGCAGAAGAGTCGCAGGGGTAATCAATCAGGTAAACAGGCTGCTAATGGCGCTGTTGTTGGCGGTGTCATTGGACTAGTAACTGGCGTACTCGTCGGTGTGGGTGCGTTAGCAATTCCTCTGATTGGTCCAATCATGTTAGCAGACGCTTTAGGGACTGCTGTAGCCACAACCTTAGCCGGGACAGGAATTGGCGCAGTTAGTGGTGGACTTTTGGGCGCACTGATTGGATTAGGTATTCCCAAAAAACAAGCCAAAGCTTATCATGAACGATTTTTACGGGGTGATTTTTTAGTCATTGTCGAAGGTACGGATGATCAAATTCGTCAAGCTATTTCCCTACTTAAAGATGGAGGAATCGAAGAATTGGGAGTTTACAACGCTCCAGAGATGAAAGGGATAAATACCGATTTTCCGGTTGCGGCTGTTGATGATCCTCATGCTCAGATTTCTAGATCAACGGTTTATCGAGAACCCGAACTGAATTGAGATGGATTGATATACATCTTTACTGATTATTTACCATCAAAGAGGAAAGAAAAAATGAATAAGTTTACACTCTTATGTTTGACCGGTGTTTTAAGTTTAGGGGTTTCCGCCTGTGGTGATGTCGCTAGAACCAGTACTAGCGCTCCTGATTCGATCAATGAGGTTGCTAATCCTCCGGACTTAGACACTGTGTTAAGAAATGAAAGCGATGCAACAAACCCCATCCGCAGAGCGCAAGCCAATGCTGACATTCGGGCGCGGGAGCAACGATACAATGTGTTCAGGGAAGGACAAGAACGCTCTGATCGTAACGTACAAAGTGAAGTGCGAAGTAAGTTAGAGGTTAACCTGGCAACCTCTCAACTAGCGGTTCAAGCTAATCAGGGAATTGTTACGGTAACCGGATACGTCCAAACCCAAGAAAATCTGGAACGGATTGAACCTTTAGCAAGGGAAATTCGAGGGGTTCGGGATGTCAATGTTCAAGCTGAGGTAGGACCCAAGTTACCACCCTATAATGGTTAAAATTTCTACTTAGAAAAGTAGGAAATGGAGGATGTTTCATTGGCTTATGTGTAGTTACACGACATATCATGTCCCTACAGATAGGGGTTCTGGACATTAATTTATAGTAACCCCTAGCATTAGTTAGGACACATAAAGATTTAGACGTTCCGCCGGAACGTCTCTACCACTGTTCGTTCGTCCTCAGCTATATGTCCACTGCTATATCTCTATTGACAGATGAATGCCTGCCTCAATGTGTAGTAAACAGGGTAAGAAGGCACAACTCTAGCATTCAAGGCTGAATTTGTGCTGAAACGATTATAAAGCGAGGGAGACATGGCTGAATATCAACACAACAGACACGCGCTCGGTGTATTCCCGACTCATGATGAAGCGGAGTTAGCTGTACAGGATTTGAAACGGGCAAATTTTCCTAAAGAGCAAATCTCCGTCGTTGCTAGAGATGCGGGTAGGAACGAAGAAATTGCTGGTGTTGATGTGGAAAAAGGTACAGGACATCAAATCAGTAAAGGGGCTAAAGCTGGCGCGGCTACGGGTGGAATCGGCGGCGCTGTTTTGGGTGCATTGGAAGCCCTAGGTATTACCACTTATGCAGCGTTTCTACTCCCTGGCGCTGGTCAAGTTTTAGCCTTCGGTAGCGTTGCGGCTAACGCCTTGGCGACAGCGGTTGCTGGCGGTGCAGTTGGCGCAGTCGGTGGGGGTTTAATTGGTGGTTTAGTCGGTTGGGGTGTTCCTGACGAGCAAGCGAAAGTTTATCACGATTTAGTGGCTAAAGGTGAGTATTTGATTATGGTAGAAGGGAACCCTGATCAAGTTGATTTGGCTGAAGCAATTCTTAGTCCTAGGGGAATTCGCGAATGGAAAATTTATGAAGCTCCTAGAAACAAAGCTTCTCACTAGAGTTAGACGCCAAGAACTCAAGTTCTTGGCTAATAGCTTAAGTCGGTTTTAACCGACTGCAATAATCTAATACGGGTTATACCAAGGAATTTTATAAGTAAGTTCGTGGAAATAAACTCAACTCTATTAATACTAAGTTCTGTAAATATTCCTCAAACCCTTACAAGTTATAGCAGTAGACACATCGATTAGGACTTTCGGCACCATTGTAGAGACGCGCCATGGCGCGTCTCTACATAATGGCGCGTCTCTACATAATGGCGCGTCTCTACATAATGGCGCGTCTCTACATAATGGCGCGTCTCTACATAATGGCGCGTCTCTACATAAATGATGTGTCCTAACAGCTATGGCGGTTGCTATA